>JAEUQP010001128.1 GCA_016789645.1 Acidobacteriota bacterium
GCAAAACGATCATCGGTTGATGGACGGATTCTTTGGCGCTCCGCTGATGGGCGCAGTGTATATGCCAATCAACTTTCGGCTGATTGCCGACGATTTCAATTACATCCTCAACCACGCCGAAGCCAAAATCCTGATTGTCGAAGACTGGCTGGTTCCCACACTCGAATCCATTCGCGGCGAATTGAAAACCGTCCAGCAGTTCATCACCTTTTCCAACGGCGGCACCATTCCATCAAGCTGGCAAAATTACGACACGCTGCTGGCGATGGCTTCGTTGGAAAAGCCCACCCCTGCCGAAGTGGATGAAAACGACATTGCCACGATTCTCTACACTTCCGGCACGACGGGACGCCCGAAAGGCGTCATGTCCACGCACCGCAATCTGTACATCAACGCCATGAATTCGATCATCGAATTCGGCCTGAAGCCAGAAGACGTTTACTTTCACACGCTGGCGCAGTTTCACTGCAACGGCTGGGGATTGCCTTATGCCGTGACCGGCGTCGGAGCCAAACACGTCATCGTCAAAAAATACGAACCGGCCAGCTTTTTTGATTTGGCTGCGCGCGAACGCATGAGCTTCGCCTGCATGCCGCCGATCATGATCAACCTGGCGTTGAATCACCCAATGACCGACGGCGAGCGCGCCGCTTTGCCGCGCGAAGGCGTCCGCGTTGCCACGGCAGGTTCGGCTCCGCCCATGGCTTCGATCAAAGGGATGCAGGAAAAATTCGGCTGGCAAGTGATTCAGATTTACGGCCTGACGGAAACTTCGCCGTTCCTGACCGTCAGCAAGGTCAAACCGCACATGCGCGATTGGCCGACCGAAGAAAAATACCGCGTCCAAACGCGCACAGGCTACGAAATGCTTGGCGTTGAAATCCGCGTGGTGGATGACGAAGGCAATGACGTTCCGCCGGACAATCAAACCGTTGGCGAAATCATCGCGCGCAGCAACGTCGTCATGAAAGGGTACTGGCGACAGCCCGAAGCCACCGACGCCGTGATTGTTGATGGATGGTTCCACACCGGCGATATGGCGACGATGGACGCCGAAGGCATGGTCGAAATCGTAGACCGCAAGAAAGACCTGATTATCTCCGGCGGCGAAAACATCTCTTCGATTGAAGTCGAAGGCATGCTCTACAAACATCCGAAAGTGCTGGAAGCCGCTTGCATCGGCATCCCGGACGAAAAGTGGGGCGAAGTCCCCGCCGCGCTGGTTGTGCTGAAACCCGGCGAACAAGACACCGAAGACGACATCATCGCCTTTTGCCGCGACAACCTGGCGCATTACAAATGCCCGAAATCCGTCAGCTTCATTGACGCTTTGCCAAGAACGGCAACCGGCAAGATTCAGAAGAATCTGCTCCGCGACAAGTTTTGGCAGGGAAAAGGCAAGCGTGTAGGTTAGCCAGAAAATGATTTCTGCGGAATCTCTGTGTACGTTATGATCAAAATGGAGGTGAGATTATGAGTTTACAAACCGGGACTTTAGAGATTACTGGACTTACATTCGAGACCTTGGAAGCTCTAAACGACAAAGCTCGGCGATCTGGCAAAACTGCTGAACAGTATGCTCGCAGATTGATTGAAATCGGAGTTTCCACTGCCGAGACGATTCTGCCAGAAATGACTCTGGATGAAGCCATGGCGCCATTTAGGCGGCAAGTCGAAGAAAGTGGACTTACTGACGAAGAGCTTGACGAAATGTTTCTGGAGGCGCGGAGAGATTATCATCGTGAACTCAAGGAGCGTGAATGAGTGCCCAAAAGCCTCGAATCGTCCTTGATTGCATGGTTTTTCTTCAGGCGGCTGCGCGAGAAAAGAGTCCGGCCAGAAGGTGCTTGCGTCTTGCTGAAGAACATAAAGTGCAACTGTTCATCAGCCGTAAAATCATTGCTGAAGTTCGGGAAGTGCTTTCGCGAGAAAAGATCAGGCGGAGATTCGATGCTCTTACTGACGAAAGCGTGGCAGTCTTTATAGAACGTGTTTGTCAGGCCGCCGATTTCGTTAGAACCGCTCCCGATCATTTTGATTACAGCAAACGAGACCCAAAGGATGAGCCATACATCAACCTCGCCATTGAAGTTGCAGCCGATTACCTCGTGAGCCGTGATAATGACCTGCTCGATCTGATGGACTGGAATCGTGAAGCAGGGCGAGAGTTTCAAAAACGATTTCGATTTCTGCAGATCGTTACCCCAGAAGACTTCTTGAGCAAAATGGACAAGGTTTAGCCAAGCTGATCAGCTAAACAGGCAAGGGTTTTTTGAATGAAAGTTGTTAATAGAATTGACCCACGCTTCTTGTACGGCATTACGTCATTCATCTGCTCTGTCTCTACGGTCGTCATTGTTTCAGTTCTTCTGCTGAGAGCTGCCAATCAACCAGAACCAGAGCCGGGGTTATTCGATCTGCCTCCACACGAACTGGTCCAGTTCATTTTTATCTGCCCACTAATTCATTTATGCGGACTTCTTTTGGGCGTAGCCAGTTTTGGGTTGCAGCCAAATACAAATGGCATTGGTTTGTGGGCGATGATTGTCAGTCTGTTGTTTCTCCTGTTTGATTTCTTTGTCTGGTTCAAATGGACAAGCTGATTTCTGTAAACAATCTGCACAAAAACTACGGCGATGCGGCGGCGCTGCGCGGCATCAGCTTTGAGGTGTCTGTTTCCGAGCTGACCGTCATCATCGGGCCGTCGGGGTGTGGCAAGTCTACGTTGCTGCGTTGTCTGAACGGGCTGGAACTGTTTGACAGCGGCAGCGTTCGCATCGGCGAACACGAATTGAAGATGAACGGAGCTTCGCAGCATCACCTGCCCTCCCATCTGAATGCCCAGCTTCGGCATCTGCGCGAAGATGTGGGAATGGTGTTTCAGAGCTTCAATCTGTTTCCGCATTTGACCGTGTTGGAAAATGCTGTGCTGGCGCCGACCGTCGTCAAAAAGGTTTCCCAGCAGGAAGCGGAAGAACAGGCGCGAACCTTGCTGACCAAAGTCGGCTTGAAAGATCGAATGGATTATTACCCTTCGCAACTTTCCGGCGGCCAGCAGCAACGAGCCGCCATTGCGCGCGCGCTGGCGATGTCGCCGAAAGTCATGCTGTATGACGAACCGACTTCTGCGCTCGATCCTTCGCTGGTTGGCGAAGTGCTGAACATCATGCGCCAGCTCGATGACGAAGGCATGACGCAAGTCGTCGTCACGCACGAAATGAAATTCGCCCGTGACGTCGCCGACAAAGTTCTGGTGTTAAGCGAAGGCGAGTTGATCGAAAGCGACTCGCCCGATGTGATTTTCACTTCGCCAAGAGACGAGCGGACGCGTGAGTTTTTGCGGAGGTATTTGTGATGAATCTTGTTAGGAAGATAACGGAACAAACGGAAAGGACGGAAAAAGATGAATCAAGAATTCCGTTTATTCAGTTATTTCCGTTTGTTCCGTTATCTCTTCTGCTGATTTTTCTCTTAGCGTTCCCGGTCAAAGCCCAAGACTTGCGCTGGGGAGGCGATGCCGAAGGCGGCGCTCCGTATCTGTTGCCCGATCCGAAAAATCCTCGCCGCATCATCGGCTTTGAAATTGATTTGATGGACGCGCTGGGAAAACAGCTCAAGCGAAAGTCGGTCTTTGTCCAAAACCAATGGGATGGACTGATTCCCGGATTGCAACGCGGCAGTTACGAACTGGCAGTCAACGGCATTGAAATCACCGACGACCGCAAAGAGCAGGTCAATTTCTCGATTCCGTATTACGTGTGCGGAGAACAACTCAGTGTTCGCGCCACGGAAAATTCGATCAATTCGATTGCCGATCTGAAAGGCAAAATCGTCGGCACGTTGAAATTTTCGCTGGCGCATCGGCTGCTCGAACAAGCCAAAAAAGACTTCGGCGGCGCGCTGGAAATTCGCAGCTACGAAAACCAGAACAATCCTTACGACGATTTGACCAACGGTCGCTTGCAAGCCGTGCTGATGGATTGGCCGATCGCCGTTTATTACTCCAAACCAAATCCGAAGCTGAAATTCACAGGTCCCATCATCGGCGAAATGCAATACGGCATCGCCGTGCGCAAAGACGATGCGGAGTTGCTCAAACAGGTCAACGAAGCTTTGCTGGCGTTGATTCGCTCCGGCGAATTGAGAGCGATTTACGACAAATGGGGCATCTGGAACGAGGAAACCGAGAAGCTGTTTGCCAAGCTCAGCCAGACGGAACAGAAGAGCGATGCTCTGAACGAGTTCACGCAAACGGTTTCGGCAAAACTGACCTGGCGCGAGAGGGTGAAACGCTATTGGGGATATTTGCCCGCGCTGTTATTCGTCGGCGCTCCGATGACCTTGTTGATTTCAGTGTTGGGGATGGCGCTGGCGATTACCTACGGATTGTTGCTGGCGCTCGCGCAACTGTATGCGCCAAAGCCGTTAAGCTGGCTGGCGCGCGCGTATGTCGAATTGTTTCGCGGGACGCCGCTTCTGATTCAGTTGTATCTGATTTTTTATGGTTTGCCGAACATTGGCATTCGGTTATCGCCCATCGTCGCGGCGGTTGTCGGGCTTGGGATGAATTACGCCGCTTATGAAGCTGAAAACTATCGCGCGGGCATTCAGGCAATTCCGCGTGGCCAAATGGAAGCGGCACTGAGTTTAGGCATGACGCGCTGGCAATCATTGCGACACATCATCGTCCCGCAAGCCATGCGCTTGGTGATTCCTCCGGTGACGAATGATTTCATCGCCCTGTTCAAGGATTCTTCCATTGTTTCGGTTATCACGATGGTGGAATTGACGAAAGTCTACGGGCAGTTGGCAGCAACCTATTACGATTACATTGGCGCCGGGATTCTGACGGCGGCGATTTACTTTTTGATGGGATTGCCGTTTGTGCGGCTGGCGCGGTGGGCTGAAGCCAGATTGGCGACGGACAAACGAGTCGTTACGACCTCAAAAAAACGCTGGCTCAGCGTAGGAGCCAAGCCAGCGTAACGGCGTTCAGTTAATAGGTTTTGGTGAAGACCGGATTGGAATTTTGCTGTTCGTACCATTGTTCGGTGATCAGGCCGTTTGAGGTAATGGTCATCATCATAAATCCGTTGTAAACGCGCGGCGGTTGCGACGGGTTCGGAGTGTGAGCGTAATACTCGTACAGCGTCGGATTGGGAACATCCATGCCCCAGGCGTTGGCGTAAGGAAAGGCTCCATGACCCACGCAACGAGCGATGGTATTTTTTCCGGTGACTGTTGGCGATTTGTATGCAATGCCGTCATGCACATGCCCCCAATACCAGGCCGCAGGATCGCCGCCCAGCGACTGATTGATTTCCGCCCATAAGCCGGTTTCTGCTGAACCGTCGTACGCCAAGCCGTTGTGGTGAGTCATGATGATGGTTTTCGATGGGTCGAGTCCTAACCCTTTCAACCATTTGGACTGGGTTTGATTGGAATCGCCTTTTTCGATGCTGCCATCCATGAACATTGGTGAGGTGTCGTAAAACGCAGAATCCAAACCGACCAAGGTCCACCCGCCATATTTCAGCGCGAAGTAACTGGTATTTTGTTGCGCTTGAAATCTGGGGTCTTTCAGCGCATCGAAATACCCTGTCGCTCCGCTGTACATTTCGTGATTGGAATTCAGCATGAAACTCGTCCCGGCTGCCTGGGTTTTTGTGGATGGCCAAAGTTCCAGGTAGTTGGCGCTTTCTTCGCCCGGAGGCGGGAAGATTTCGTTGGTTCCGGCGTAATACACATCCCCCAGATGAATGATGTAATCCGGTTTTAGCGAGTTGATTTGGTTCATCACCTGCATTGCCGGATTGTCAGCATACGTGCCGGTTCCCCAATCGCCGACAATGGCGATTCTGAGTTGAGAGGCTGAACTGCCGGAAAGGGAGACGATCTGCGGTTGTCCTCCAAAATTGCCGCGAACTTTCCCAATCGTGACGATCAAATAATCCATCACGGCCCACAGCCATTCCGGGTCGAGTTGATCGTATTTTGAATCGGTATAAATCGTGCCATCCGGACCAATTAAGCCGCCGTTGGGATTGGTCGTGGAATTCAGCAACGCCTGATAATTGGCCGGCGTCAGTTTGGTGGGAACAGTCGTTTCCAAACCTTTCCAGAGCCAGCAAAACACTTTGTGGGTCTCCAGATAATTTGTGATGAAGGCCGGAGGGTTGTTTATCCAGTACGGCACAAGCCCGAACATCAGGCTTCCTTGTTTACTGGGCGCGGGGGGCGACGGCCAATTCCCGATATGACTTTTGTACATTGCTTCAAGCAGTTGCGCTTCGGAATTTTCCAAATACTGAGCAATGTCGGTGTTGGCAATTAGCGATGCGGCATCCTGGTCGAGCAGCGAGTTCAACGCATCAGGACTTTGTGGTAAATCGCTCATATCAATTCTCCTTGTCGGGGGACTGGTGGTTGGGTCATTTTCCGTCGGGAGGATTTTGACCGTGATCGTCGTGCATCAGCTTTTCGTTGATGCAGAAAGTTTGTTGGTAATTGATGGCTCCGTTGCCATCGAAATTGATTTGTAACAACCAGCCGAATACATCGCCCGGCCATTGGGTTGGCCAGGTTCCGGCCTTGCTGGCATCTACGCCCAGGTTTTTGGCCAGTTTCAGGATTTCTCCGTGATGCCAGCAAATCAAGATGTTGCAGTTGTCGTATTGACCGGGTTGGGCGGGCGTCAAGATCGAATCGGCCAATTCCTTATGCTGAGAATTTGAATAGCTGGTGTTGATGGGGATTCCTGCGGCTAGAGAAAATGGTGTGATCGTCAATCGTGGGCGGTCGCTGTTGGTGGAATCTGTCGAAGCGAATAAATAGCGGAATTTCAATGGCGTTTGGTCGCTCGGGTAATTTTGAAAATAGATGGAATAAGCTTGCGCTCGTTCCTGACCGGCGACGGCTAAGCCCACATCTTCTGCCGCGGACGGTTTCTCTGCGTGGCGAATCAGCACAATGGTTGTGTTTTCAGGCATAGTCTCAATCCTCGGATTGGTGAATCAGTCGTAGACAGTAGACAGGGGAATTTTCGCGTTCCACTCCATAAACCGAATTCCGGCGAACTTATCCCTCATTGCACAGAAAATCCCTGTTGATGGGGGAATGATTGCCGGATTCTGCCCGTGGAATCGTTGGTTCGCGTTGGCGGAGGCAGTCGGTCGCCGGAATTTCCCTCTCGCCGTTGAGGCCTCGGCACTGGCTGCCAGAAAACGATTTCGTGTTTTGAAACGCCTTGTAAAAACAATCGCCCGATTTGTCGAGCCAGCTTGTCGGTTCCGTCTTCTTCAATGCCGAAAATTTGGGGATAAGCCTGTACGGGGCTGTCCGGTTCCACGGGCAATCGTTGTGGCGCGCTCCATCCGGTTGGGTTTTCAATGTCCGGGTTAAAGCTGATGTAAAACCCTTCGGTGCTCCAGGTGGCTCCGAGAGCATGGTTGAGCAGCATGACGTATTGATCCAGGTAAGCGTTGTAATGGATTGCCGGCCCCCAAAACGCATCCAGGTTCGCTTTGTGCCAACTGACCGCAGGAGGAAAAATCGGCGACAGTTTGCCGCCAATCGCCGATTCGTTCCATTCGCCCTCATGCCAGTTTTTTACCTTGCCGACAGGCTGCAGCCGGTCTTCATACCGCAGCCGCGCAAT
>JAEUQP010001165.1 GCA_016789645.1 Acidobacteriota bacterium
TCGTTCCCATTCCGGCAACCAAATTTTCGGCTCTTTGATCGTCGTCAGCACGGAATTCGCCGGGCGCTTGGCGGGACGAAGAAATTCCGCCGACGTGCATGGTTCGACCACAGTCTGCACGTTGAACAACTCATACAATCGCCGCGTCAATTCAAACCAAGTCGTTTGGCCGCTGCCCGCCAGATGATAAATGCCGTACGCGTCGGTTTCGATCAGCCGCGCGATGGCTACGGCCAGATGCGGCGCGTAAGTGGGTGATCCGAGTTGATCGTTGACCACTCGAACAAATTCCCTGTGCGATTGCGCCAGCATGGTTTTGGGAAAGTTTTTCGCGTTTGCAGGTTGGTGGTGGTACAGCCATGCCGTTCGCGCGATGAAATGGCGGGGATTGATTTCGGCAACGAACCGCTCGCCCGCCAGTTTGCTGCGCCCATACACGGACAACGGATTGGTGAGGTCGTCTTCGCGATACGGCCGCTTGCCGGTTCCGTCAAAGACGTAATCGGTCGAAACCTGCACGAGCGCACTGTCGTGTTCGGCAGTGGCAATCGCCAAATGGCGCGCAGCTTCGGCGTTGAGTTGGTAGGCTCCGGCTTCATCGCTTTCGGCAGCATCCACAGCCGTGTACGCCGCACAATTGATAACCACCTCTGGCCGAACAGCGGCAACCGCAGCGCGAACGTCGTCAAAGTTGGTCACGTCAAGTTCCGCGCGAGTCAACGCCACAACTTTCTGATTTGCCAGCGTCGTTTGCAACGCCGAACCAAGCTGGCCACCCGCACCTGTAATCAAAACTTTCATTTCACTCTCTTTGGCAAAACAAAAAGATTACGGAACAGACGGAATGAACGGAACAAACGGAAACATTCAAACTTAAAAAACAATTCCGTCTTTCCCGTTATTTCCGCTTGTTCCGTTGTTTTCAAACCACGGCAAGACATCCATCAACTGTTGCAGCGGTTTTGCCACCAAATCTTTCTTCGACAAGATCGGTTCGGCGATTTCGTCCAGCGGCCAGTCAATCCCGATTTCCTTGTCGTTCCACAGCACGCTGATTTCCGAAGTCGGATCGTAAAAGTCCGTGCATTTGTATTGCACTTCGGCGAAATCGCTGGTCACGCAAAACCCATGAACGAACCCCGGCGGCACGTACATCTGCCGAAAGTTGTCTGCCGTCAGCCACGCGCCCACCCATTGCCCAAACGTAGGCGAACCGCGCCGCACATCCACGGCGACGTCAAAAATTTCGCCCGCACTGACGCGAATCAATTTGCCTTGCGGGCGGTTGATCTGGGCGTGCAAACCGCGAATGGTTCCGCGTTGCGATCGCGAATGGTTGTCCTGCACGAATTCCAGTTCAATTCCGGCTTCGCGATATTTCTGGCGGTTGTAACTTTCCAGAAAGAACCCGCGCTCGTCGCGAAAGACTTGCGGTTCCAGGATGACGACTTCGGGGATTTGTGTGTGAGTGACTTTCATCGGTGTTCGATCATTCTCAGCAAATATTGACCGTATTCGTTTTTCTTCATCGGTTCGGCGATGCGGCGAACATCGTCCGCCGACATCCAGCCTTCGCGGTAAGCGATTTCTTCCAGGCAGGAAACCATCAGTCCTTGCCGTTCCTGCAACACTTGAATGAAACCCGACGCTTGATGCAAGGATTCGTGAGTGCCGGTGTCCAACCAGGCGATGCCGCGTCCCAGCTTTTCAACGTGTAGCGCGTTCCATTCCAAATAAGCGCGATTGACATCCGTAATTTCCAGTTCACCGCGCGCCGAAGGTTTCAGGTTGGCGGCTACGTCCAACACGCGGTTGTCGTAAAAGTACAATCCCGTCACAGCCCAAAACGAACGCGGCGCTTTGGGTTTTTCTTCCAGACTGATGGCGCGGCCTTCGCCGTCGAATTCGACTACGCCGTAGCGTTCTGGATCGCGAACTTGATACGCAAACACCGTCGCGCCTTCTTGACGCTGCGCTGCTCGCCGCAAATCTTCCGGCAATCCGTGCCCGTAAAAAATGTTGTCACCCAGCACCAACGCGACGTTGTCTTTGCCGACGAATTCGCGCCCGATGATAAACGCCTGCGCCAAACCGTCCGGACTCGGCTGAGCGGCGTAAGTCAGCTTGATTCCATATTGCGAACCATCGCCGAGCAACCGCTGAAATTGCGCCTGATCCTGCGGCGTGGTGATGACCAGAATTTCCCGAATCCCCGCCAGCATCAGCGTCGAAAGCGGGTAATAAATCATCGGCTTGTCATAAATCGGCAGCAATTGTTTGCTGACCGCCATCGTGATGGGATAGAGCCGCGTGCCGGAACCTCCGGCGAGAATGATGCCTTTCATCTAATTACGTTTTATTCCT
>JAEUQP010000890.1 GCA_016789645.1 Acidobacteriota bacterium
ATCGCTTCGGCGTTGCACGCCGCCCACGAAGCCGGCATCACGCACCGCGACATCAAACCCGAAAACGTCATGATTCGACCGGACGGTTATGTGAAGGTTTTGGATTTCGGTCTGGCCAAGTTGACCGAACCAGGAAGGAGAGAGGAAGAGACAGAGGGATTGAGAGAAAGAGGGACTGAGCAAGTGACGCTGATTTTGCCGGTTGAACAAAACCTTTCAGTCCAGCCCTCAATCCCTCCGTCCCTCAATCCCTCCGTCCCTCAGTCTCCGCTTTCAACGCCCGGTATGCTGATGGGAACTGTCACTTACATGTCGCCCGAACAAGCGCGCGGCCTGACAGTGGATGCGCGCAGCGACATTTTCAGTTTGGGCGTGGTGCTGTACGAAATGCTGACCGGACGCGTGCCGTTTGACGGAGCGACAACGACGGATGTGCTGGCGGCGATTCTGCATCTGGAAGCTGCTCCGCTTAGTCGTCATTTGCAACATGCGCCGTCGGAACTGGAATTCAGTCTGCACAAGGCACTGGGCAAAACCTACGAAACTCGCTACCAGACAATTCATCACTTCCTGAACGATTTGAAACGCGTCAAACAAAAGCTGGATTTTGACGCCGAGTTCGCGCGCTACAGCCAGGAATCGTTGCCGAAACAGACCTTCGAAGAACTCAGCGAAGCCTTGACCGTCGAACTTCGCACCGACGAATTCATTTCGCCATCGGGGCGTTTGCGCCAACGAAACAGCAGCCAGCAGATTGAATCGCTGGCGATTCTGCCGATGGAAAATGCCAGCGCCGACGCCGGGATGGAATATCTGTCCGACGGCATCACCGAAAGCATCATCAACAGTTTGTCGCAACTGCCCGGTTTGCGCGTCGTGCCGCGCTCGACCGTGTTTGGCTACAAAGGCCGCAAATCCGATCCGCAGAAAACCGGCGAAGAATTGGCCGTGCATGCCGTGCTGACCGGTCGAGTCATTCAGCTTGGCGATTCGCTGATCGTCAAAACCGAATTGATTGATGTCGCACGCGCTTCGCAATTGTGGGGCGAAGAATACCGCCGCAAACTGACGGATATTTTTGCCTTGCAAGACGAAATTGCCGAAGAAATCAGCCAGAAATTGCGCGTGCATGTTTCCGGCGAAGACCGCGAAAGGTTGCGAAAGCGATACACGGACAACATCGAAGCTTATCACCTGTATTTGAAAGGCCGGTATTACGTCGGCAAACGCACGCCGGAATGGATTCGCAAAGGCGTCGAACATTTTCAGCAGGCGATTGATCTCGACCCGAATTATGCGCTGGCGTATTCCGGCCTGGCCGAAGCTTACGGCTTTCTGGCGTCTTCGACCGGAGGCCAACCGCCGCGCGACGCGTATCCGCTGGCCAAAGCCGCCGCGCTGAAAGCTCTGGAACTGGACGACACTTTGGGCGAAGCGCATTGTTCGCTGGGATTTTTCCGCTTGCTGTTCGATTGGGATTTCGCCGCCGCCGAAACCGAATTCAAACGCGCCATCGAACTCAGCCCGAATTTCGCCAACGCCTACGACGGTTACGGCTTTTACCTGAAAGCGACCGGCCAGCACGAAGCCTCCATCGAAGCCTGCAAACGCGCGCAGGAATTGGAACCGCTGTC
>JAEUQP010000030.1 GCA_016789645.1 Acidobacteriota bacterium
AGGAAGCTGTGGCAAATTCTCAAACACCCGCTCGGCTCCTGCCGTACCTTCCAGACAGTGCGGCGGAAACATTTGAAACTCCGGATCGCCGGGTTGATGAGCGCACCGCGAAGAAATCGTCGTCACGCCCAATTCGCCTGCTGCGCGCAGCAAACGTTCCATGTTTGGTTTGACGGTTTCCGCCTGCGGAACGTACAGCGCGCCGCCCGGCTCCATAAAATCAAACTGCGTGTCTACATCAAAAAAAATCATCTCTCCCTCACTGCTGGTTGAATCGTTCGAAGACGGCGAAATCACTCTGTGTAAACAAAACAAAAACGACCAACTCAATCGAACTGTCAGGATTCGCCGCAGCGTAATCGCGTGCAGCACCGATCATTGTTTCGGCGCATTCATCCACCGGAAAGCCCGCCACGCCGGTCGCCAACGCGGGAAAGGCAATGGAGCGCAGGTTCAATTCTTCGGCGCGGCGCAAACTGTTCCACGTCGCGTTGCGAATGATGTCGGCGCTGGAATCGGTTCCGGGCTTTTTCGGCACCAGATCATCTTCGGCGCGGTAACCCATTGCCGCGGCGTGAATCACAAATTTATTCGGCAAACTTCCGGCGCTGGTCACGGCAGCTTCGCCCAAACGGATCGGCGCTTGTCGCTGGCCTTCTTCGTCAATGATGTTGCCGCCTTTTCGTCGAATTGCTCCGGCGACGCCAGCGCCCAACACCAGATCAGTGTTTGCAGCGTTGACGATGGCGTCTACGTCAGGCTGGTCAGTGATATCGCCTTGTCGAATTTCGATTCGCATAATTCTTTTATTGGTCTTCAAGCTGGTGCATCAGCTTCGTTCGTCGCCGGATCAGCTCATCGCTGAACCGTACCGGAAATGCTTCGGCTTCGCTGATTCGTTTGAACTGTCTGGGCAATCGTGCCAATTGTTGTTTTGCGCGTTGTTGAATTTGGTCGAGGCGGGGTTGCGGCTCTGTCAATTCGCCGTTTCGCATCACACAGGTCAACAGAGCTTCCCCCGAATGTCCCGACTCGTCAGCCATTGCGATCACGTCGCGGATGAACTTTCCTTCGCCGTCAGATTCGCGCCAGACCTGTTTGCGATGCGGGTATGTAGCCTTTTCGCGGCTCAGTTTCATTTTCGGTTCGATGCGATCGGGAAATTCGACTTCGACCAATTTGTATACGCCGCCGAGCGCCGGAGCGTCACGCGAAGTCGAAAGTTCTGTGCCGACACCAAACAAATCCACTGGAGCATCGGCGGCCAACAAATCGGCAATTTTGAATTCATTTAGATCATTGCTGGCCAGAATGCGCGTTTCTTTCATTCCGGCTTCGTCCAGAATTGCGCGCACCTGTTTGGCCAATTCGCCGATGTCGCCGCTATCCAACCGGACTCCGCGCAGTTGCAAACCGAATTCCGTCGCCAGTCGCGCCGCCTGCAACGTGTCATACGTGTCCAACAGCAATGTCGTGCTTTCGGGAAAAACTTTGTGATAAGCGCGAAATGCATCCATCTCTTTTTCAAAGGCCAGTGTCCACGAATGCCCGGCGGTTCCGTAAACCGGCAATCCAAACTGGTATCCGGCTTCAACGTTCGACGTGCCGATGCAACCTCCGATGAAGGCCGCGCGCGCCGCATAAATCGCGGCATCGAATCCGTGGCAACGTCGCGCGCCAAATTCGATCACGCCGCGCCCTTCCGCAGCTTCGACAATTCGCGCGGCTTTGGTGGCAATCAAGGTTTGAAAGTTGATGGTGGATAGCAAGAAGGTTTCGACAATCTGTGCTTCGATCAGCGGAGCCGTCACGCGCAACAGCGGTTCATCGGCAAAGGCGATGGTTCCTTCCGGCATCGCCCAGATTTCGCCGCTGAATCGAAATTCCAACAGGTAGTCGAAAAATTCCGGCGCGATGTGCGCGAACACCGGCAACCGACGCAGGTATTCAACCTCTTCGTCATTGAAACTGACAGAGCTTAAAAACCGCAACGCCTGTTCCAACCCGGCCACAACCAGATAAGAACGGTTGGCAGGCAATCGCCGGATGAACATTTCGAAACTGGCGCGTTCATGCCGTTTGTTTGCGTAATAGCCTGCCGCCATCGTCAACTGATACAAATCCGTGGCCAGCCCTGACATGCGCGGCGTTTTGTCTTGAGAGTCCAAGTTCGTTTTCTCCGCCTGACTTAAAGGTAATAAGCATTTGAAAACATAAGCGCCCGGCTGAAACATCGTCAACCGGGAACGTCGCCTCGCTTATTTGGCTGCGGCGCTGCGGCGCATGATTTTCACCAGCGGCTGCGCTTGTTTGACTTCGCGCAATCGGGTCACGTCCTGCTGCACTTCCG
>JAEUQP010000068.1 GCA_016789645.1 Acidobacteriota bacterium
GAAAGAATCTTGTTCATCCTGAAAAAAATCCTGTAAATCCTGTCGAAAACACTCGAATGAAAATTGGCGTCATCACCAAACGCGAAAAAGCCACCAAGTCCGGTTCGGTCATGCAGGAAACGATTGGCTTGCTAACCGCGCACGGCATCGTCGTTGAACAGATTTATCCTGACAACGAAGCGATCAACGTCGCAGCAGTCAAAGCCGATTGCGATTTGTACCTGCTGAAATCCGGCACGGAAACCGCTTTGAGCCTGGCTGGAGTTCTGGACGCCGCTGGCGCGAAAATCCTGAATCCGTACCCGACCGTCGTCGCCATGCGCGACAAGATTATTTCCACCAAGTTATTGCTCGACGCCGGAGTACCGCTACCCGAAACTTTTTTTGCTGCACATTCCGGCTTTTTGGCGGACGCGCTAAAAGACGGCCCGCTGGTCGTCAAACCGTTCTGGGCAGCTTCGCAAGGGCGAGGCGTGCGAATCATTCGCTCCGACGACGAACTGGAAAGCCTGACCACTGACGAAGGTCTGTTTTTCGCTCAACGCTTTCACCAACCGGACGGGCTGGATCACAAACTGTATGTCATCGGCGAACAGGTCTTCGGAGTCCGCCGCGTCTGGCCTCCGAAAACGTTGGAAGACAAACTCGGCGAACCGTTCGAGGTCAGCGGTGAAATGAAAGAAATTGCTTTGAAATGTGGTCGAGCTTTCGGCGTCGGCTTGTACGGCGTGGACGTGATTACCAGTGAAGGTAAGCCTTTCGTCGTGGACATCAACACGTTTCCGGGCTTCAAAGGCGTTGCAGGAGCAGCGGAGATGTTAGCTAATTACATTTTCGCCAAAGTTTAGACGAGCTATGGATCGCATCACAGAGTTTATAAAACTTGCCAATGACAACGAAGGTTTTATAGCAGTAGTTTTATTTGTCACCACACTTTTACTTGGATGGATAAGTGGGATATTTCAAAGTTTGAGAAGACGCCCTAAGTTCAAAATAACAGTTATTGAAGGGCCTTCATTCTGCTGCACCTTTGAAACGGGGCGAGAGCATAATTCTCACAAGGCACATAGAACAGCAATTGCGTTGTATTTGACAGTTTCAAATACGGGGAGTGCTCCATCTAATATTCAAAACATTCAAGTTGGCTACCATAACTTTACTTTCAAATACTCTTTTCTCTGGTTTTGGATAACTAAGCCAGCCGTGGCTCTAGAAGATTTCCAGGTAATGATTGGAGACAATATAAAGATTTATCCTTTTCTGCTTCAGAAAAACCGTCTTTCCCCTAGCCAACCAGATACATTTCTGGAAATCGGTAAGAGCACAACAGGAGTGGTTTATTTTGAACAAGACGAATGCTGGGGAGGGTTTTATCCTCGTGATAAAGTTGGGAACATTACTATCAAGATAAAAATCGAAGATGTATTCGGGAAATCGCATACTAGAAAGACGTCTATACCCAAACTAAGCCTCCCTGAAGCCTCAAGATTTAACCCGCAATTTGGTAAAACTTTCGAAAGTCTTCTTGCCGGGCAAGAAAAACAAAAAGTTGAAGAGCAATCTAAAACAAGTGAAATGAATTGAGGTAAAAGAATGAAACTGCACTTTATGATTGTCCGCAGAGTCCCGCCGGTTCCCAGCCCTGTGCTGGTGGAATGTTACGAAATCCTGCGCGGGCGCGGGTACACCGTCACCGAAGACATTGCCGAAGAAATTCTGCAACGGCCTGACCTGATGAAGATTGACGCTGATTTGTACCTGCTGAAATCGCACACGGAATTGTCGCTGGCTCTGGCCGGTGTGTTGTTTACGCAAGGCGCGAACATGCTGAATCCGTATCAATCGTGTTCGCTGATCCAGAGCAAGATCATCACGTCGAAGCTGCTGCGGCAGGCCGGAATTCCCGCGCCGGATTCGTGGGTGACGAACGATTTGAGCCTGGCCAAACAACTGCTGGAAAAACATCCGCTGATTATCAAACCTCACATGGGGCATCGCGGAGCGGGCGTTCATTTGTGTCGCACGCCGGAAGACATTGATAAGATTCCGGCTCCGACAACGCCGATGATTATTCAGGAAGCGATTCCCGGCCCCGGCGAAGACCTGAAAATTTATTGCGTCGGCGATCAGGTTCAGGGAGTTCGCAAAGCGTTTTCCGAAAGCAGCTTTTCAGTCGCCGGTCGCCACGGAGAAATCACCGACGAAGTTCGTCGCATCTCGCAGCGCGTCGGCGAAGTTTGCGGCTTGGGCTTGTACGGCTTGGACATCATCGAAAGTGACCGCGGGCCTTATGTCGTGGATGTGAATTACTTCCCCGGTTACAAGGGAGTCCCGAACGCCGCCGGAATGATCGCCGATTACATTGACGATTACGCACGCGGGCGCGTGTCGCTGAAAACACCGGTCTGAGATGGCGGGATAGAGAGAACGAGGGATAGAGGGAATGAGTGAAGCTAGTGAAATTCATAAAACGACAGAATCATCGCCAGATAATCCCTCTTTCCCTCCTTCTCGCCCTCCCTCGATCTCTCCTTCTCTGCTCGCTCTGCTCGCCGAAGGCTTCCTGACGCGGCTGAGTTCCGGCGTGATTGGGTTTGCGCTACCGCTCTTTGCATATCGAAAACTGGGATTGAGTCTGGCTGAAAGCGGCGCTCTGTTGGCGATGAATGTTGCTGCCGAACAATTGTTCAAACCATTGATGGGTTGGGCGGCAGATCGAATCGGCTTGAAACGCGCGTATACGCTGGCGATTGCCGGGCGAAGCCTCGCGGCTTTGGCTTACGCACTGTCCGGTTCCGCGTGGCAGGTGTATTCGGCGCGATTTCTGCACGGCGTAGCCGAATCCTTGCGCGAACCTTCGGTCAACGCCTTGATCGCCGAAAACGCCAAAGCGAAATCCGTTGCTTCGACCTTTGCCTGGTACAACACGGCCAAACAAACGGCCAGCGCCATCGGCAAAACCGCCAGCGGATTTTTACTGGCAATGATGGCAGATAATTTTTCGGCGGTGTTTTTGCTGGCCTTTGCGTTGTCCATTTTGCCGATCATCGTCGTCGCTCTTTATGTGCGGGAACCTCAAAGTTCAATTGCATCAACCACGGGGAACACGGGGAGCACGGGGAAAAACAAAGATGGCTTGGAAATTCTGCCGCGTGATCCCAGTGTTCGCGGTAATTCAAATCCAACGCCAACCGGGGTTTCGGTCTTTTCGTACGCTGTGCTCGGTTTTTTGATTTCCTGCACGGCGCAAATGATTGCCAACCTGTTTCCGGTGTTGGCGACCGAATATGCTCATTTGACCGAAGCGCAAACCGGTTTGATTTACGCTGTCACCGTCGCCGTCGTCATCGTCGCCGGGCCTGCTTTTGGATGGTTTGCCGACAATGTCAGCCGCAAATTGGCACTGACCGTTCGCGGATTGGCCAACACGATTTCGTCGGCTTTGTTCTTTTTCACTCCCACCTTTCCCGGTTTGGCCGCTGGCAGCGTGATTGACGCCGCAGGCAAAGCGGCGTTTCGACCGGCGTGGGGATCGTTGATGGCTCGTGTTTCGGGATTTGACCGA
>JAEUQP010000070.1 GCA_016789645.1 Acidobacteriota bacterium
CGCGAAAATGCGCACGCTGATGGCTTCGGTCGTGCAGCGCGGAACCGCCGCCGGAGCCTTCGGCGGATTGATTCGCGGTCGCATCAACGCCGGAGGCAAAACCGGCACTTCGCAACGCACCGTTCCCGAAATTGATCCGCAGACTGGCAAACCGAAAACCTACATTGACCGGGCAGGGAAGACGCGCATCCGAATGTCCGAAAAGCTGCGCATAGATTCCTGGTTCATCGGCTTCGCTCCGGTCGAAAATCCGCAAATCGCCTGGGCGGTCATGGTCGAAGAAGGCGGCTACGGCTCCCGCATCGCCGCGCCGATTGCTGGCAACCTGCTGCTCAAAGCCCAAAGCCTGGACTTGCTGAAACCTCCGCAGCCGGTCGCCGTGCCGGTGGCCAGCCAGAATCAACGCAGGTAGAATCTGAGAGGAGAAATTGTTTTATGCCGGCTGCAAATGTTGTCAAAGTTCTGAAACAGGTTGCTATGCTGACCGCCGAAGAAAAGCGCGAACTTCTCGCGTTGATGTCTCAACCCGCTTTGACCAATGGCGTATCCGAACAAGAAACGGAAAATGGGATCGCCACAGAGACCGTTTCAAGTTACGACCACACGCCGCGCTTGCGATGGTTGAAACAATACGTCGCGGATTACGCTGGCCAATACATCGCGATGGATGGCGACAAGCTCCTGGCGCACGGAACTGACCCCGAAAAAGTATTCGCGGAGTTGCAACGGCATTGTCCGCCGGTTCCTTACTTTGGATATATTCCCGCGACTGATGAATCGCCGATGCTGGGAGCCAACCTTACGCTATGACATTCCTTCTGCCGTTCGCCGTTGAGCATCAATACAATGACTTGAAAGACGGCATCACCATTCCGGTTACGCTGAGCAGCGGCAATCAGGAAGTCGCCGCCGATGCCAAAGTTGATACCGGTTCTGCTGTTTGCCTGTTTTCACGCGAAGCAGGGCTGTCATTGAAACTGGATATTGAAAGCGGGCTGTACAAACCACTTGGGTCGTTGACCGGAAGCCTGGATGCTTACGGTCACGAAGTCACCATCACTGCACTCGGCATTTCTGTTCATTGTTTGGTTTACTTTGCCCGCCATCCGGGACTGCAAAGAAATTTGCTAGGCCGACAAGGCTGGCTTCGCGCATTGAGAATGGGCTTGGTGGATTACGAAAACAAGCTCTATCTCGACAAGCTCTGAACCAAGTCAGAGCTTGGCTCAAAACTTTTCGCGGATTCGCAGATAACTTGCAAAACGCGGCAATCCATTTTTCGTCAACCCGCGATAGGTGAAGGTAATCACCGAGCCAATCGCAGGCGGATTGGCGCGCACCGCATCAGTGAAGCCCGTGCCGATTTGGAAACGTTTGCCGTCAGCCATTTCCACTCGCAGAGCACCCATCTTGCCTTCGTATTTGCCTTTGCCCGGCACATAACCAATCACCGTGGCTTCGGCATCGTCCAGAGGTTTCAGTTTCAACAGAGCGTCGTTGCGCCCCGTGACATAAAGCGCGTCGGCGCGATGAAGCATCAAACCTTCGCCGCCTCCAATGACAACTTCCGCCAGCTTGCGTCTGAGCGCAGCGTTGTCCGGCAAACGGAATTGCTCCACGGCGACCAGTTGTGGAAAGTTGGCCGCAGCGACGATTTGTTTGATTTGTTCGTAACGCTCGGCAAACGTCCCCGGAGCGTCGGGCAATTCAAAGATCATATATTTGATTTGCCGCCATTCCTCATCCACGGGCGTGGTTTTGCGAACCGCGCCGGACAACTTTTCAAACTGCCCACGCCCAATCCACAACTCTCCATCCAGCGATTGTTTGGGCAATTTGGCGATAAACCACGCGGGTGCGGCAATCACATTCCCCGCGCGCGAACGCAACGCCTTGCCGTCCCATAACGCGCGCACTCCGTCATACTTTTCGCTGACCAGATACGGCGCCGGATCAATATCCGAATTGGCCACGTTGGCCAGCAAAGCGCGCGTTGCTTCGGGCGATTGCGCGTGAACGAACGGCGCGAACAATAAACAAATGACAAAAGGGAAAAGACGAAAGATAGGCTGCATAAGGTGGCTCCTCCTAAGATGGTGAAACGCTTCGCGGTCGCGAAATGCAACCGCAATTAGCGCGAGGTTAGGGGGTGGCCTGATTCAGGGAATTCTTGTGAAAGCGCGATTGAGGATCAGTCGTTCATTGCTTGTTCATACCCCGCCCAATAAGGGC
>JAEUQP010000074.1 GCA_016789645.1 Acidobacteriota bacterium
GAAAAGAAAAAGTCCCTTTCCAAATATGGCCCGGAAGACGCATTCCCCGGAGCCAATGAACAGGAAAACAGACAACGACAAACCAACCGAACCAATCCGCGTCGTTCTGATCCCACTGCATCCCCGACATCAACTCCTGCACTCGCAACGACGCCGACGCCGACTCCGGCACCTACAATCCCAACTCCATCACCGGCATCAACCCTTGCACCGGCGATAACAACAAACAACGCTGCTTCTGCTTCGGCGACTTCATCAACGCCAAACTCTTCCGGCTCCGGCCTGGTTCTTCTGATATTGGCAACAGCTTCGTTGCTGGTGTTTGGCGCGCTGGTGTATGTCGTCCGCTTGCTCAGAAATAAACTGAAAGAAACTCGTTAGCTCAATCAGTGTAACCATACAAGTTGCGCTGCCCCATTCACTCAAAAATCAGTAGGTGACGTTATGGTTCTCCCCCGAGTAACTCGTCAATCGTCGCTGTGGTTCGTGTTGTTTCTTCTGCTCAGCGGGTGGTTATCCCAGGCAATCTGGGCACAAAGCAGACCCGCTGCGGCTACGCAAACTGAAGAATTGCACGGCGGCATCGAAATCGGTTCGAAAGGCGTCAAGGCGATTGCGTTGCGCATCACTGGCGAAGGCGACGATTACACCGTCAAGGTGTTGTACGCCGAAATCGTCAACACCACGCCCGTGCAAACCCGCAACGGCAAATTCACTCCCGAAGCCATTCACGATACTGCCAACGCCGTGCAGCGATTTCGGCAGCGCATGTTGCAGGATCACAAAGTTCCCGCTGCAAACATTCACATCGTCGTCAGCAGCGGGTTGATCGGCGACAACCCACAGGATTTGTCCGCCGAGGTCAATAAACGAACCGGCCAGACGCCGGAATTTCTGGACGTGGACACCGAAGTCCAACTGACCATTGCCGGAGCCATTCCCAAACGCTACAAATCCGGCCAAAGCTGGTACGACAATCGCGGAGTTTCCGTGTTGATTGACATCGGCAGTGGCAATACCAAAGGCGGGTATCAACAGTTGCGGCAAGTTGCGGTGGGCAGCGCAGGATATGATTTTGTGACCTGGGGCATTCCCAAAGGAACGGTCACGTTCACCAACGAAGTCAATCAGGCTGCCGGAGAAACCGCCGATTACGCTACGTTCACGCGGCGGGCGCAGTCGCTCAGCAATGATTCGTTGCGTGCGCCGTTGCGTAGCGAAATCGCGCGCAAGCCCGGATTGCTGAATCGGCGCAAAGTGTATCTGAGCGGCGGGATCGTCTGGGCAATGGCGACGCTGCTGCGTCCGGAAGATCGCCGTTCGTATATGCCGCTAACGATGGATGACATCAACAATTTTTACCTGCGCGCCGTAGCCAATCCTGAAACGCTGATGGAACCGGATTTGTCGCGCATCACCAACACCGCGCTGCGCCAGGAAGCCGAACGCGAAGTCGAATCGGTTCGCAACACGTTCACGCCGAAAAATCTGGTCGCCGGAGCCGAAATTCTGCGCGCCGTGGCCACGGAAATGAATCTGGGCAACAAACGGTTGCAATTCGTGCGCTTTGGCCATCTGGCCTGGATTCTGAGCTATGTTCGGTTACAAGCCGAACGCTGATTTACAGAGGTTTTCATTGGAATGAAGAATTCTTCAACCACAAAAAGCTCAAAAAACACAAAATCATTGTCATCAGTTTTGTGCCTTCTGAGCATTTTGTGGTTTCAATTCTTCTTTCTCAGTTGCAACTTGCCGTATGACAATCAATCCCAAACAGGAAATCAACACCATGCAAACAACCGCCAACATCACCATTTATCTTCAAGCCCTGGGCGGCAAATTCTTAGGCCCGAACGCTTACCACACCAACGACATCAAACTCTCGATCATGCTTGATGACAAACCGGATCCGATTTCTTACCAGCTAACCGAAAACGTCAACGATGGCGGAATCGGCCCCGACTTCCTTCGCAGCCTTCCGTCAACGTATGGGCTGTCTTCTTTCTTGCCCATTCTGACTCCTGTTCCTGCCAGTGGCAGCGCTCCGGCGGTGAATTACCTGACGCCCAACAACTTGACGATTTGCGGAACGGTCAGCGTTCCGGTTTCCCAACCGACTGAATTGAGAACTGTGAGCGTCAGAATCCCCAGACCGAACGCAGACGACCTTGTGCTGACGCAAAGCCTTGCGCTGAATCAGATGCAGACCGATTACAGAGCGATTGTGATCGTGCCGGGGCTTCTGTTGGAACAACCAACAACCGCTGAACTCCCCAATCTCCCCAACACCATTTTTGCCTACGTGAAGATGATGTGCGGATGCCCCATCACAACCGGCATCCCCAAATCGTATTGGGCGGAAAACGACTTTCTCGTTTCGGCAGAAGTCTTTGATAAAAACGGTGGCAGCGAACGGAAAAGCCTTACGTTTACGTCCGACGCAACGCCATCGCTGTTTCACGCAGCGGTAAACAATCTTGCCAACGTCAAGCGAGTCAATTTCACCGCCCGACAAAAAAGCACTGGCAACATTGGGTATCTTTCCGTAGATTACTCCAAATAAGGAATTCGTGGAAAGTCAGTTCTTGGAATCTCTGGTTTCTCTTGGGCACTTGAAGGCGGCTTGATGCAACCGGGAAATCGTGCGCCAAAGGTATTGACTGGAAGGTAAGCTGTCAGGCCTGATGGCTTGCCGCTCGGCCGTCGCACTTTTCAGAACTCGGCTGTACCAGCGTGTTAGGCCAAGGTCCTGCATGATAGAGCGATTAAACAACTCCCCCCTCTTCAGGATAGGAAATGCCTTTCAGCCACGCGATTTCTTTCGTCGTATACTACTTTTTAGCGTAATGCTACCAGCCAACATCAGCAGCCACGTGATGATGACGCTGTAGGCGTGCCACCTGCTGTATTGGAAGATCACTTCATTAACTTCTGTGTAGCCTTTTTTCCCGGTGTGGGCGTTATATCCGAAGAGAAAGTAACGTCCGGCGTCTGTCTTTCCGTTTAAGGCATCTCCTCCCAAGTGAAGGGTCAAACCAACGAACACCAAGAAATTGAGGATGGTCAGCACGCTGAAGATCGGATATGCGAACTCGAAGCTCTTTCTTATGGTCGCCTGCCAGTTGCTCATAGGCTCCCCGTCAATTCGGCCTAACAATACGTTCACCGGGCGTGGCCGTGTAACCGACGCTTACAAATCGCCCGGACGGCCACGCTCCGGTGCAATGAATGTTCGGTTGCCTTTTATTCAAGCGATTTTTTTAATTCCTTGATCAGGGCGAGTACTCGATCACGGTTCTTTCGCAACAATACCCATTTGGGTAGTCTGTTGACCATTGCCCATTTTGTATTTTTTGGCCGGGGTCTATCACTGGCACTGACGTAGGCAATCAAGTCTGATGCATGTTCTGTGTTCAGGATTGCTAGGCTGTTTGAGCCGATATTTCCGATGGCCCAAAGTGGATACCCAAAATATGGCTCTCGTCCTTCTCCAGGATGAAAGTTGATGAAATCCGATTGCCACTGTGGCAGGGGCCAGCCATGTCGTAAGACACAGTGCGTGCAGAGAAATGTTACGTCTGTCGGAAGCCAGGGCATTGCCACCCGAGCGCTGGCTTGAATGCGCGCGCGCTTGCCGCAGCGAGGACATTGACAAAAGACCTCGCGTAAATAATCTGTCAGGCACGCATTGAATTGATGATCTGGCATCATAAGCTTATACGCTTCAAGATAACGAAAGAAACCGAACATCGCGTTCACCGGGCGGCGGCTTTCGCTACCAAGCCCATCGGCTGCAAGAAGCCGCTCCGAGTGCAATGAATGTTAGGCGCATTCGTGTCAACGGACGTTTTCTCTCACTACGCTTTAGTGCTAATCCTGATCGTAATACTTGCTCGGCTCTTTTGTATTTCCATCAGCCAAATCACATAGGCGGCGAAAATTCGGCATCATTATCAGCCAAGCATCTTCTCCCCCAACTTCAATCAGCTTTTGCTTTACAGTAGAGCGATCAACCAGGTTGGACTGCCTTAGCAGAAAAACGACATCGTCCAGGTCTTTTTGTCGTCCGGCGTTGATTTTGAGAATCACCAGCCATTCAGGTGTGATAGTACGCAAACCATTTGGGATATTAACCGCCTCCTTCAAAGCCGCGCGGTAGTACTTCTGATACCCGTCGTTCCGTACAATCCAGTCAATCTGAACTTCATATTTGCCAACTTGCAGTGTGTAACTACTGCCACCAAAGCCTAGCTTGTGTTGAGGCGTCAGCGATAAATTTTTCGAGGCGATGATGTCAACGTCCTTCGTCAGGCGCGGGCTTCCGTAAAAGTACATTGCCAGCCCGCCCGCCACTGCCCATTCGACTTCTTCCTGGGCTGCCAGTTGACCTATTTTCTGAGCGGCTTCCAAACCCGTGTCGCTGGAAATCATCGGGACGGACGTGTTTTCCAGTACCCGCTCGACAAGCTTTTGATACTCACTTTCGCTCATTCCTTTCCTCCCTTCGTAATTAAAGGCAAAACAGCCAGGTTCTTAGGGTTGGCTTTTTCTATCTTCAACACTTTATTTCGGTAATCCACATCTCGAAAAGAAAATGATGGGCCCCGCCCAGACTAATGATGCCTAAACCGATTCCAGCCATAGCATTACTTTGACCTTCGGTAATCCCGTATTTAGACAAATTCCTGTAAGCACGGATTCCTTGGATAATCGCCCCTACCGATCCAAGAAGAGGTAGGCACGTCAATCTGAGTAGGCCAGCGATCATAGAACCCTTGGCCATTATTTGATACTTCTTGACTTCATCAACATCTACCGGAACGGGTATCGGCTGTTTTTGATCCATCTTTTCCTCTTTACCCAGTGGTTTCACTGGGTTTGCACCTAACGA
>JAEUQP010000075.1 GCA_016789645.1 Acidobacteriota bacterium
CTGATCCGTTTGATCGGAGCCGACGCCGAAACCGTGCTCGGTTATTTTCAAAAGGCGCAGCAGTTCGATTCGCTCGACAAACTGGAAGCTGCATTGACGCCGATGGCCAAAAACTTCCTGCACAAATGGTCGCAGGATTTGATCGGCAAGGCGCTGGACACCACCACCTTCCAGGAATTTTTCGCCGCCGCCAAAAAAGTCGCCGACACGTATACCAATCTTGACCAGCGATTTGTTGACTTGTACCAGACATATCTGAACAAGATTCCACAACTGCAAAAAGCCTTGACCTTGTTGGCCAGCGTGTCCAACCCCGGGGCGCTGGCCGGATTGATTAACTCCGATGACAACAGCGACGAAGATTCGATCAGCACGTTGGAACTGGTGCAGATCATTTGGGGCACGAACGTCTTTCCGCTGTTGCTGCAGAACGCAGATTTTTTCGAGTTTTCCCAGCGCGCCAAAAAAGCGCACGATTTCATCACGGATGGCGCGACCAAACCTGTGCGCGATTTCATCGCCAAGCTGAAAGCCGAATTGCCACTCGATGATTTGTTTGGGCAACTGGAAAAGTTGAACAGTCCTGACGACCTGAAAAATCTGGCCGACACACGGTTGCAGGATTTGGCGGGGCGTGTGATCGGGCAGACGTTCGACAAACTGAAACAGTCCGACGTGAACAAGGCGTTTCAGGTTTTGCAGACCAATCTTCAGCGCATCGAAACTTTCAAAAACACCTGGTACGCGAAACTGACGGATGCCGTGAATCAGAAATTCACCTTCGATCTGCATTTCGCCTATGCGCGAGCGACACGCAACGCTTCGTTGCTGGATGTCGAATTCGACCTGAACACCGCCGAAGGCCAGCAGCTTGCACGTGTCGCTGCCGGAGGCGATTTCGCCGAAGCGCTGCAAAAGTTTTCGGCCAAATACGTCAAGGTCAATCAAGGCGTTTTTTCGCATTCGTTCACGCGCAGCGCGCAACTCAGCATCAACGTGCTGGGTTGGGGCTACGACAGCCTGAGCCAGTTGGCGGTCAGCGCCGAACACACCATCGAACAAACCGCCGGAGGGTTGTTGCATGTGTTCGCAACCGAAGCTTCGATCACCGAACGCAAGAAAAAAGGTGGCAAGTTCAAGGAAACCGTTGAGAGCAATTTTCTGCTGCGCGCCTTGGGCGAGACGTTTCAGGCCGATGGTTCCAGCGCGGCGACCGATCCAAAGACGCGCGACTTCCTGATTCAAACCTTGCGCAATGTCACGGTGCAATACGATCTGCTGGAAGCCGACGATCAAACCACGCCCGACGAATTGACGCGTTATCTGGATATGGCGGAGTTTCTGGGCTTGCTGACCAGAACCAGCCGGGCGACGTTTGTCGCCGATCTGACCAAGCAATTTCCCGGCGGGTTGGGGAAAGTCGTGGTGCGGTATTTCGTGAAATACGACGAAGAACAGTTGAAGCTGGCGTTCAAAACAATGTCGCCGGACGACCTTGGCGATCTGGCCAAACAGACCATGCGACAAGTCATCGCGTCGAAATACACCGGCATGAAGCAAACCAATTGGCTGGCGCGCGTAGGCTTTGCGTACTTGTCGCCTTCGCTGCACGACATTTTCGACAAGCAGGGGTTCACCGCCGTGCAGCAGTTGAAATCCGTCACCTTGCCCGGCTGGTTTACCAAAGGCGCTCCGATGCAGGCGAGCCTGTCTTCAGCGGACACGCAGTTTCTAATCACGCTGTGTTTTCTGGAACGGAAGTACGCCGACCGGCTGGCCAAGCTCAGCAAGACGCTCGGCAAAAAACCGGTTTCGCAAAAAGACCTGGCTGACGCGGCGAAGAAGTTTGTGGATATGTCCGACGATTTGAACGAATGGCGCGAAAACGCCTTTTTCGCCATTTTTGACCGGTTGGTTCAGGAAGCGTTGCTT
>JAEUQP010000086.1 GCA_016789645.1 Acidobacteriota bacterium
TTGCCGCGAATCTGATTCAACAGGCGTTTTTCCTCCGCGTTCAGAAAATCCATTGCCTGCACGCAAGCCAGCGATTCCGGCATAAACGGCTTGGAGAAATCCAGCCGTTTGTCGCCGCCGATGATGTCTTCGATCTTCCAGTTGACTTTTTGGGACGCGGCGAGCGTGTCCTTGTAACTGTAACGAGCGCCGGTGGCGATCGTCGTTTTCTGTTTCGTTGCCGTAGCCATTGTCATAGTGATTTCTCCTTCTCTTGATCACCGTCAAAATTCAATTCTTCGAGGCGTTCATTCGCCTTCATCTACAAAAGACGGAATTGGCGTGGGAAACCGGACAAAGGTCGAAAAAGAATTTTTTGTCGCCTTAACCGCGTCCAACTGGGTGTGCTAAATTGGCTGCAATCACGGAAAAAGCATTGCCTGCATTTCAACCACCTACGGATGGAGAAATTTGATGAATCGTCCTGCTTCGGAAGAAATCACTCAGTTGCTGCTGGCTTGGGGCGGCGGTGATGAAACCGCGCTGGAACGATTGATGCCGCTGGTGCATGCCGAACTGAAACGGCTGGCCAAACGGTACATGAACCGTCAGCGAACCGGGCATACATTGCAAACGACTGCGCTGGTCAATGAAGCGTATTTGCGTCTGATAGATTCCAGCCGCGTGCAGTGGCAAAACCGCGCGCATTTTTTTGCCATCTCTGCGCAATTGATGCGGCGAATTTTGGTGGATGCGGCGCGCGCCAAACAGAATCTGAAACGCGGCGGCGGCGCACAGATGATCGCGCTGGACGAAGCGCCGGAGGTGTTCAGCGAACAGGCGGCGGAATTGATTGCGCTGGACGATGCGTTGAAAGCCCTGGCCAGTTTCAGTCCGCGTTTAAGCCAGGTGGTCGAATTGCGGTATTTTGGCGGGCTGAGCGAAGAAGAAACCGCCGAAGTGTTGAAAACTTCGACGCGCACCATTCGCCGCGATTGGAAATTGGCGCGCACCTGGCTGTATCGCGAATTGAGCAGGGAAACGAACGATGACGCCTGAACGCTGGGATCAAGTCGGCAAGCTGTATCACGACGCGTTGGAACTGGAACCGGAACAGCGCGCGGTGTTTCTGGATCAGGCGTGCGCCGGAGATGCGTCATTGCGCCGCGAAGTGGAATCGTTGCTGGCAGTGGAAACGCAAGTGGGAGATTTCATCGCCGCGCCCGCGTTTGAAGCGGCAGCGGAATTGCTGACTGAAGAAACGACTTCCAGGCTGACCGGCAGACGTTTGGGTGAATACGAAGTGCTGGCTTTTCTGGGCAAAGGCGGAATGGGCGAAGTTTATCTGGCGCGCGATCCCAGCCTGGGACGCAAGATTGCGCTGAAGTTGTTGTTGCCCAACTTCACCAGCGACGAAGCGCGAGTATCCCGATTCATCCGCGAAGCCAAAGCCGTTTCGGCGCTCAATCATCCAAACATCATCACCATTCACGAAATCGGCGAAGCTGACGGTCGCCGCTACATCGCTACGGAATTCATCGAAGGCCAGACGCTGCGACGGCACTTGTCCGCCCGAAAGCTCACAATTGCCGATACGGTTGAAATCGTTCTTCAAATTGCACAGGCGTTGGATGCCGCCCATTCCGCTGGCATCGTTCACCGCGACATCAAACCGGAAAATGTCATGGTGCGGCCCGACGGCTTGGTCAAAGTGCTGGACTTCGGATTGGCCAAACTGACCGAAGCCACAGCCGCGCAATCGGAATTCGATACCCAGGTAACCAGCGCCATGACGTTCAAAACCGATCCGGGAATTGTGCTGGGAACGGTGGCGTACATGTCGCCTGAACAGTTGCGCGGCCACGAAGCCGATGCACGCAGCGATTTGTTCAGTTTGGGCGTGCTGTTTTACGAATTGATTGCCGGGCGACGGCCATTTACAGGCGAAACCAACAGCCACGTCGTGGTCGCCATTCTGGAACAAGACCCGCCGCCGCTGACGCAATTCGCGCCGGAAACCTCCTCTGAGATTCAACGCATCATCGGTAAATTGCTCCACAAAGACGCGGCGCGGCGTTATCAATCGGTCAGAGAATTGATGGCCGATCTGGAACCGGTTCGGCAACGTTTGTTCCGCAATCCCGTTGCCGACAACCAACCGACTGCCGAACTGGCGATTCAATCCACCGGCAAAGACGCGGCGACCAGCACCAAAACCACGTTTGCGCGGATGTTTCGCCAGATTCAATTTCATCGCCGATTT
>JAEUQP010000134.1 GCA_016789645.1 Acidobacteriota bacterium
TCCACGGCTACGCCGGCCAGACTGTTGAAGCGGGCAGGATTTCCATCCGTCGTGCCTGCGGTTCCATCGCCCGCCAGCGTAGTGACATTGCCGCTGGCGTCAATTCGACGAACGACGTGATTGCCCGTGTCGGCCACCAGAACTCTGCCCAGATTATCAACAGCCACTCCTTTCGGGTTGTTGAAACGCGCCGCCGCGCCTTGTCCATTCGTGAATCCGGCAGTGCCGTCACCGGCAAACGTCGTCACGTTGCCGCCGGAATCAATTCGCCGAATGCTGTGATTGCCGGAATCGGCGACATAAATCGAATTGCTAATCGGATCGAAGGCGACTCCCTGCGGGTTGTTGAACTGCGCCGACGCGCCTTGCGCGTCCACGAATCCGGGCGAGCCATTGCCCGCCGTAGTCGTAACCGCGCCGTTTGCATCCACGCGACGAACGGCGTGATTGCCTGCGTCGGCGACATAAACGACTTCGTTCGGTGCAGCAGCCAAACCCGCAAGCTGACGGAATCTGGCTGTCGCTCCCGAACCGTCTACGAAACCCGGATTGCCCGCGCTGCCCGCCAGCGTGGAAACGGTTGAAGAAGCTGCGCCGGGCGGCGTGACCGCGTTGACTGCGAACGCATCAATTGCGGTGACGACTTCGGCTCCGGTTGTCAGAGTGACGTTGCGCGGCCCAAGCGCGGCAGTTGCTGAAATCGTAATCTGTGCAGTAGCCGCCGTTGCGCTGGTGACGTTGACCCAATCAACTGTGATTTCTCCACCAAAAGAAGCGGTCGTTTGTCCGGCCACCCAATTCGTTCCCGTGCCGGTCAGGTTGACGACCATCGTCTGGCCTTGATTACCGCTAGTCGGCGACACGGCCAGCGAAGCCTGGTTGGCAGTAATTGTGATGGTGATGTACGAAAGAGAGGGACCGACCAAACTGACTTCGATGTTATTGTTTGCTTGAAGTGAAACCGTACGAACCTGCGGTGTGGGATTGACGCTATGGAAACAAGTTGGCGAAAGAACGTTGACGCCATTGAGCTTGATGCAGGCTTGCGTGACCTTTTGAGTGCCGTTCGGCGCGCCGTTGCTGACTGTCATTTGATACGGAGGAATCGCACCGCTCGGAAGCGAAAACGATGCGTAATACGTAGTATTGATCGGTTGGCGAACGACTTGCTGCGGCCCCCAGACAACCATTGTCTGGCCTTGCACGACAACTGGTGATGCTGATTTCTTGGCAGGCTTTGATGAACGACGATTGCGCGACGAATTGTCGGCGGCCTGAATGACCGTCGAATTCCAGACCAGCGTCAGCATCAGCGCCCATACAAGAGCGGATTTCAATTGGCGCGTTATGCGGTTGATCGTCATAGCTTTTTTGATTGCTCTCATCGTCTGTTTCTTCATCATTCGTTCCTCGTTCATCGCCTTCAGGTAAGTCATCGGTTGCTTCGGATTCTGTCAATTGCCAGGACGGGCAAGCTGGCTCACTTGCCCTACCATCGCTCACGGCGTCCGCTCACGGCGTCGTCAGGTAGATGTTCAGGCTGCCGGTCGCCGCTTTCTGCGGGTCAATCTTGATTACGTAAGTTCCTGCCGCCGGCAGAGTTTTTTGAATGTCGTAATCGGCGTTGGAATTGATGGTTTGCGTGTGAATTTGCGTGCCGCCTTGTGTGCTCAAGGTCAGCGTGGAAGGGGCGTTAAATCCGCCGATGACCAGATTGCGAATGTGAATCGTGACTTGCTGGCTGCCGGTCACGCTGAACGTCAGATTGGCTGCCTGACCAATGGATGGAATCGTCACCGACGTTTGCGGAGGCGGCGGAGTTGGTGGGTAAACCGTCAACGTACCGCTTACATCGGGAGGGACATCGTATAAATTCAAGGTGATCGTGCGGGTTTTGTTGAATTGCGGGTCAAGAAAAATTGTGTAGGTTCCATTGGCGGCAAGCGTCATCGTGTCCACGAAGAACTCCGCTCCTAGAGTTCTGGTCGCCAAAGGCGTTCCATTCGGGTAAGCGCTCGGAGCAAAGAGCTTCATGTCAGTTGCGATTTGAGTCGCGCCGCCTTCCTGCACTCCTTGCAAGTAAATGCGCTGCCCGTTCAACCCGGCAAAAGTAAGCACGGAATTCTGCCCGGGAGAACTGAATCCAAGCGGCAATGGCAACCCTGAGGTTGCGATTGCTCCGGTCGGGTCAGGAGGCACATCGTACAAACGCGCTGTCGCTCCAAAGCCATACTGCGCGCCCAGCCCGTAGGGCAATCGCATTTTAAGAACGAAGCACTTTGAGCAAGTATTTCTCATCAAGAGCAGCTTTTAGTCTTTTGACATGAATGCCCCGTTTGTCGGACTTCTCGCGGCGCAGCAGGTTCATTGCCAATCGTCGCAAGGT
>JAEUQP010000173.1 GCA_016789645.1 Acidobacteriota bacterium
ACACACTCCTGCGAATGACTTGGTGAACCAAGTCCGGCTTGGCTGTCGGAAGAAACTTCGGGGGTGGCCAAAGAGGCTTCTGCTGACGACAAAGGATCAATCGTCGTTGCAGACCAAACTTTCCAGCTTTCGCGGCAACGAGTAATCAATCGGATTTGGAATTGAATGAGCTTTAAATTTGAGACGCGCGCAAGGTACATCGCTTGCTGGGGGGGGGCAAGAACTTTTTTGTCGAAAACCAGGAAATAATGTCGCGTAGGAATGGGCTGACTTCAGCTCAAGGAAACACAACGCGAGAGGCAGGCGCTAAAAAGGCAAGCAGGCGACAAAATTCGATGGCGCGATTTTCCGCCCAGGCGCGATCTTCGTCCGATTGGCGTTGGCCGAAAAATGCCACGTGGCCTCCGCGTTCGGTCATCAGCAATCGCACCTGTGGGTTGGCAGTAACGCGCGCATCCCGGAAGGGTTCGTGCGGAATGAACGGATCGTCTTCGGCGTGAATCAGCAAGGTCGGCACTCGAATCTTGGGAATGAAAGGCAGGGAACTGGCGTGGTTGTAATAATCCTGAGCATCTCGAAAGCCGTTGTACGGTTGCATGGCGTCGTCCCAATCCCACAAATGCCGGATTCCATCGAGCCGACTCAAATCATAAGCGCCGGGGAAATGCCTGTTCTTTTCGCGCAGCGTTTTGTGCAAACTGCGAATGAACCGGATTTCGTAAATGAAGTTTTCCGGGCGAGCGATGGCGCGCGAACAGGATTCCAGGTCAATCGGCGGGCTGATGGCGCACACTCCGCGAAGCTGTTCAGGTGTGTCGTCGCCCAGCTCCCCGGCGAATTTCAGCGACTGATTGCCGCCCATCGAAAAGCCAATCAAAAACAATTCCGGCAATCGGTCTCGTTCGATCAGTTCGCGGACGACGAAATGCAAATCCACCGTCAACCCGGAATGGTAAAGCCTCGGCGAGAGATGCAACGTTCCGCCGCATCCGCGAACGTTGTATCGCAACACATTGAAGCCTGCGGCAAAAGCTTTGCTAGCCGTGCCGAGCACGTAACTGGCATCAGCAGAACCTTCCAACCCGTGAACAATCAGGATTGTTGGGCGACGGAGGCGATCCGGTTGCCAATGACAGTACGCGACAACGCGCGTATCCGGTTCGGTTTGAAACTCCCGTCGTTCCGCTGCGTGTTGGAGAATCGAAAATCGGCGAGGGCGTTTCGTCCCAATAATTGTCATCAAATGGCGATTGGTCAGCATCGCCGCCGGGACAAACGGTTGCTGGGCAAGTCGTTCCGCAACGGAATCGAGGGAAGAAATTCTTGAAGTGTTCGTCAAATGGATTTCTGCGTTCATGATTACCGGTCGTTGCTTTCGGGAAATGTCGCGCGGATTTTACTCCATTGTTTGCTGAAGCGACGATTCAATTCCGGTTGAATCTGAATGAAGAATCAGCCTCTTGACGATCTGAGGATCGCTGACTATGATCACACACTCTTTGGCGGTGATTTTGTTTTCTTGCATCAGCCGCCAACGATGTTTGCGATTCAAAAAAATAGATTTGCGGCGGGTATAGCTCAGTAGGTTAGAGCGCAAGATTGTGGCTCTTGAGGCCGTGGGTTCGAGACCCACTACCCGCCTCTTTCCTTTTTATACGTTCGGTTTCCCGCCAATTCACTCTCGCTTTTCATTACAAGTTCAAGCTGTATCTGAGCTTCGGCTGTTGGCTTCCAAAACAGTTTCCGGGAGACGCATGGTCGTGTTTGGCCAGCCAATCCCTGCAAGAAGGAAAACACGTGAGCGAACAAAAAGAAAACAAAAAGCGCGTGAATTATTCAGCCGCCTGGTCTGAAGCCCGCAAGCTGGTGGTCGAACATCGCTGGCGGTTGATGCTGGGCGGTGTGCTGATGATCTTTAATCGGCTGGTGGGATTGGTGCTGCCCGCTTCGACCAAGTTTTTGATTGACGATGTCGTCGGCAAACAACGAGCGGATTTGCTGGCGCCGATTGCGCTGGCCGCTGGAGCGGCAACGTTTCTGCAAGCCGTCACGTCGTTTTCGCTCGCCCAGGTGCTGGGAGTGGCCGCTCAACGAGCCATCACCGAAATGCGCAAGCGTGTGCAGGCGAAAATCGAACGATTGCCAATCAGCTATTTCGATTCGACGCAAACCGGCAAATTGATTTCGCGGATCATGAACGATGCCGAAGGCATTCGGAATCTGGTCGGCACGGGGTTGGTGCAACTGACCGGCAGCATCATTACGGCGGTCATTGCGCTGTGCGTGTTGTTTTATCTGAACTGGCGATTGACCAGCGTGACGATTGTCGTGCTGGCAGGGTTCGGCGGCGGGTTGGCGTTTGCCTTCAATAAATTGCGCCCGCTGTTCCGCGAACGCGGCGAAATTCAAAGTGAAATTACCGGACGGTTGGGCGAATCGCTTGGTGGCATTCGCATCGTCAAAGCTTACACTGCCGAAAAACGCGAAGAACTGGTTTTTGCGCGCGGCGCCCACAAACTGTTTCGCAATATCGCCAAGTCCATGACCGGCGTGTCGGCAATCACTGCGTTTTCGTCCGTCGTCGTCGGAGCCATTGGCGTGGTGATGATTACGGTGGGCGGGCGTTCGGTGCTGGCCGGAGAAATGACCGTCGGCGAGATGTTTATGTATGTCGCCTTCACCGGATTGATGGCGTTGCCGGTGATCGAAATTTCCGCCATCGGCACGCAAATCACCGAAGCGTTTGCCGGACTCGACCGCATCCGCGAAATTCTCAGCTTAAAAACCGAAGACGACGAAGATTCGCAGCGTGACGCGTTGAGAAATCTGCGCGGCGAAGTCGAATTTGAAAACGTCACTTTTGAATACAACGAAAATGTTCCGGTACTGAAAAACGTCTCGTTTACGGCTCCGGCAGGTTCGACGACGGCACTGGTTGGTTCCAGCGGATCGGGCAAAAGCACGTTGATCAGTCTGGTGATGAATTTCAATCGCCCGCTGTCCGGACGCGTCAAAATTGACGGACGCGATCTGACTGGCTTGAAGCTGCGCGATTACCGCAGCCATCTCGGTGTGGTGTTGCAGGATAACTTCCTGTTTGACGGAACGATTGCCGACAACATCAGCTTTTCCAAACCGCATGCGACGCGCGCTGAAATCGAAGACGCCGCGCGCATCGCGCATTGCGAAGAATTCATCGCCGGATTTGAAAAAGGCTATGAAACGATTGTCGGCGAACGCGGGGTTAAGCTTTCCGGCGGCCAACGCCAGCGCATCGCCATTGCGCGCGCGTTGCTGGCTGATCCGAAAATTCTGATTCTGGACGAAGCGACTTCCAGTCTGGACAGCGAAAGCGAAGCGATGATTCAGGAAGGATTGCGGCGATTGCGGCAAGGGCGCACGACGTTTGTCATTGCGCACAGGCTTTCCACCATTCGCAGCGCCGATCAAATTCTGGTGCTCGAAGCCGGAGAAATTGTCGAACGCGGTTCACACGATGAACTGATCGCTCACGAAGGCCGCTACAAACAGCTTTACGACAAACAGTACAAATTCGAACGGGATCAATTCATCAATCCCGGCGAAGATTTCACGCCCGATTTGCCAAAAGTCGAAATTCCTGCTGGCCGAGCCGGAGCTTCGGCTTTGTAACAGGAAACCCAGTTCGACAGGATTGCCAGGATTTTTCACGATGAAGCCCGACCCTTGTCGCCCAACAAACCTTGTCTATTTTTAGGAGGAATCCGAATGCCCGAACCCACGCAAAACTTTTCGCAGCACACGCGCTGGCATACGCCCTATCATTTTGTGTTGTTTCCGATCTTGTTCATCCACTTCGCCTGGTGCATTCTGCGCGTGACAAAAGCCCCGACACTGGATCATTTCGAACAATTGTTGTTGTCTGTTGGTTTGTTGCTGATGATGTTGCTGGTGCGCGTCAATCCGTTGAAAGCGCAGGATCGCATCATTCGACTGGAAGAGCAGCTTCGGTATCAGCGATTGTTGTCTGCCGATTTGGCCGCCAGAGCCAGCGCTTTGCCGGTTCGGTTTATTGTGGCAATGCGGTTTGCTTCGGACGGCGAATTGCCGCAACTGGCGCAACAGGCGGTGGATGGCGCATTCGCCACGCCCAAAGATTTGAAACAGGCGATCCGAAACTGGCGAGGCGATTATTTCCGTGTCTAAAATCAGCAGCCGTCACGGAATCTAAATCAGAGCACGCAACATGGAGACATTTTTTCTCGACAGGATTAACACGATTTTTGGACAGGATTTCCAAGAGCATCAATGCTGAAAATGCCTCGACTGAATTTCAATCCTGGTCATCCTGAAGAAAATCATGTCAATCCTGTTTCTAAGTATTCTTGCTTTGATTTAGAAACCACACGAACTGCGCGGGTATTGGGAAATGGCCCAAGCCTGACGCAGGCGCATTGTTTATCAACAGGGCTAGCTTATGACTTCACTGAACCTTGTGGGATTTGTTTGTGCATTGCTGCCGAGCTTGTTGGTCGGCGCGTTGTTTTCCCGAAAATCGGATGTGGGCGCATCAGACACGAAGTTGCGCGAGTTGGAGCGTGAACTCGAAACGACCAAAGCCGAATTGTACGTTCAGCACGAAGCTCTGGCTTCGCTGAAAAGTCAGGCGGAAAAAAACACCGAGCAAATCAAAACGCGCGATGCCAAAATCGCCGAATTGGAAAGCAAGCTGGAACTGGCGGACAACGCCAAGTTCGCCGCCGAATCGGGCGTGGACGCCGCCAATTCCCGCACCGAAGCCCTGAAGTCGGAAACCGATACGCTGCGCGCCCGGTTGGCCGAAGCCGAAGCGGAAATGGAATCGTTGCGTTCCAAACTCACGAATGCCGAAGCCGAACGGGATAATCCCAAACCTAATCCGGCAATGGTCGCCGAAATCGAATCGCTGCGGAAAACCGTGCTCAGCCAGAACAACGACGTCGCAACCTTGCTCAATCGCGTCAAAGAACTGGCTCCGTTGAAGCTGCAAATCACCGACCGCGATTTGCGATTGCGAAAGCTGGAAGCAAAGCTGGCCGAAGCCACCAAAAACGAGCAGGCCAAAATCGAAGAAGCCGCCCGATTGGCGCAACAACTTTCCGCACTTTCCGAAAATAAAGAACACGAACAAGGAATTCTGGCTGACCGAGTGGCCGAACTGGAAGCTACTGCTGCCGAACAGGCAACGTTGATTTCGCAATTGCGCGAACAAAAAGCGGAACACGAATTTGCGCTTAGCGAAAAAGATTCCCAACTTGCCGATCTGCAAGCGCAGTTGAGTTCCCAATCCATCGCCACAGAACAGGATTCGACTCTGCGTGACAAGGATGCGGCGATTTCGCTCTTGCAGCTTCGCGTCAAAGAGTTGGAACCGTTGACGGCTCAGGTGGCGGAGCGCGATTTGAAATTGCGCCAGATGAATGACGATGCGGCGGAAACTGAAGTCCGGCTGCGTCATTTGCAGAACCGTCTGGAAGAGACGGCGGCGCTGGCGGTTTCGTCCAGCGCGGATGAATTGATTGAAGCGAAAATGCGAGAACAGGAACTCCGGCAGCAGGAGCTTCAGGCAGCGTTGGCGGACAAGGATGCCGAAATCGCACGATTGAAATCGCTGGTCGCCTCCAGTCCGGACAATGCGCACGCGCGCGTCGAAGCCGCCGAAGCCAAAGCGGAAGAACTGGACGCCGAATTCAACGCTGAACTCACCAGCCGGGACGAAGAAATCGCGCGGTTGCAG
>JAEUQP010000193.1 GCA_016789645.1 Acidobacteriota bacterium
TGCAGGGCTTTCGGGCATCGGCGCGGCCTGTCATTTACAACGCGAATGTCCGAATAAGTCAGTGGCTATTTTGGAAGGTCGTTCGTCCATTGGCGGCACGTGGGATTTGTTTCGGTATCCCGGCATCCGTTCCGATTCGGATATGTACACGATGGGGTACAAATTCAAACCCTGGCGCGAAGCCAAAGCCATTGCCGACGGCCCTTCGATCTTGAACTACGTCCGCGAAACGGCTTCCGAATACGGCGTGGACAAAAAGATTCGCTTCAATCAAAAAGTCGTCAACGCTTCGTGGTCTAGCGAAACTGCGCGCTGGACGGTCGAAAGCCGCCACAGCGAAACCGGCGAAGTGTCTGTCACGACTTGCAACTTTCTGATGATGTGCAGCGGGTATTACCGGTACGACGCTGGCTACACGCCGGACTTTCCCGGCATTGAACAGTTTCAAGGCACGGTCATTCATCCGCAAAAATGGCCGGAAGGATTGGATTACTCGGGGAAACGCGTCGTCGTCGTCGGCAGCGGAGCCACCGCCGTCACGCTGGTTCCGTCCATGGCCGAAACCGCCGGGCACGTGACTATGCTGCAACGTTCGCCGACGTATATGGTTTCGCTGCCCGGTTCGGACGCCGTCGCCAACGCCTTGCGCCGCGTGTTGCCCGAAAAAGTTGTCTACACGTTGACGCGATGGAAAAACGTGCTGTTCGGCATGCTGATTTATCAGTTGTCGCAACGCCGACCGGAACTGGTCAAACGCATCATCAAAGATCGCGTGCGAAAGGAACTGGGGCCGGATTTCGACGTGGATCGCCATTTCACGCCGCCGTATAACCCCTGGGATCAGCGGATGTGTCTGGTTCCCGACAGCGATTTTTTTATCGCGTTGCGCGAAAAGCGCGCCTCCATCGTCACCGATCAAATTGAAACCTTCACGCCGACCGGCATCCGGTTGAAATCCGGCCAGCATCTGGACGCCGACATCATCGTCACGGCTACGGGGCTGGATTTGATCGCGCTCGGCGGAGCTTCGCTGACGGTGGACGGCCAACCGGTGCAATTGAACAAGTGCATGAATTACAAAGGCTGCATGCTGACGGGTGTGCCGAACCTGTCATTTGTATTCGGCTACACCAACGCTTCGTGGACGCTGAAAGCAGATTTGCTGTGCGAATACGTTTGCCGGTTGCTGAATTTCATGGACAAACACGGTTATCGGCAAGTGAACGTGCGGCTGAACGACCCAGAAGTCGAAGACCTGCCGCTGCTCGACCTGACTTCAGGCTACGTCCAACGCGCGATGGATCGCTTTCCCCGGCAAGGCTCCAAACTTCCTTGGCGGCTTTATCAGAATTACTTTTTCGACACGATGATGATCCGCTTCGGCGCGATTCAGGATGAGGCGCTGGAATTCAGGAAGGAAGAATCGCCTGCGAAAGTTGGCGAAGTGGCGACAGCTTGAAACAGTTTGTACGTGCTTAGCTTGAAAGGTCGAGCGTGAAGCTGTCAGGTGTGATACTTAATCTTAGGCAGTTCAAGCTTTTCCCAATGGTGAGTTCTTATGCCGTATCCAATAGAAAGTAAGCTAGTGGTTGCAGTTTCCGCTACCGCGCTATTTGATTTATCAGAAGAACACAGGCTTTATCTTGAGCTTGGACTTGATAAATTTCGTCAACATCAACGTGACAATAGAAAAAAAACGCCCAACAAAGGGGCAGCTTTTCCATTTATTCAACGGTTACTTCACCTCAATGACATTTATAGTGTCGAGAACCCAGTTGAGGTTGTGATCTTGTCAAGACATCACGCTGACGCGGGACTAAGAGTGATGGATGCAGTCAAAGAGTACGAACTGAATATCACTAGATGTTTCTTTCTAGCTGGTGCCGTTCCGTTTCCTTATATGCGGTCAGTCAATGCTGTTCTTTATTTGAGTACCAATAAAAATGAAGTAGAAGAAGCTGTAGGTCAGAACTATCCGGCTGGCCATGTTCTTCCGTGTAAATCACTGCCGCTTGACCAGGATAAGCAACTGCGGATCGCCTTTGATTTCGATGGGGTAATAGTGGATGACGAAGCAGAGCAAGTTTATACTGAGTCCCAAAACCTCGACTTGTTTCACGAGTATGAAAGGCTCAACCGTGAAAAGCCACTACACTCTGGCCCATTAATGCCACTGCTTCAACGCATTTCGTTCTTCCAGAAAATGGAAAGGAAGAAAGCAGAAGAAGATCATTCGTACACTCAAATGTTGAGAATTGCTATCGTGACGGCAAGGAATGCTCCGTCACACGAGCGGCTTATCAATACATTATCTTCATTGGACATTGATACAGATGAGCTTTTTCTGTTGGGCGGAATAGAAAAAAAGAAAGTTCTGGATATTCTCAAACCACATATTTTCTTCGACGACCAAATTGGTCATCTGACTCCAGCGGCAGATAGCACGCCATCCGTTCATATCCCGTTTGGAGTGAAAAACTTCGATAAGCAATTGTAACTATAGCGATTTAGTTGAGCCGTGCTATGGAAAACAGCAATTCTCAGTTTGAGCCGATACGCTACCGCGCGCGTAGCAAGCGGCAGTTCCAGCAGGCAAATTTTATGACACCTAAAATCCTTTGGTTCGAGACTGGGGACCTTTATACCATTCGGCGTGGCAAAGAAGCCGGACAGAGCCTTGGCGTTCAGGTCGATTCCATTGACGTTTACGACCTCACTTTCGCTGCCGATGGCGCTTCAATTGGCGCGTTTGTTGCTGGGCGTAACCTCGTTGCCGAATATGACGCACTTATAGTTCGCTCATTTATGCCGTTTGTATCCGAGGCTTTGCTTTTGGCTCGTCTCTTTCGTGCGGCTGGCAGGGTTGTGGTGGACGAAAGCATGACAGATGAAGGCTACGCAATGAGTAAAATGCATGACTATGTAGTGCTTGCTGCAAATGGCATTGATGTGCCGCGCACTCGTCAGTTCTGTGACACGAACGAGTCAGCGGCCTTTGCCGCTGACTTGGGCTATCCCTGCATCCTGAAAGGTATTCACGGCTCAGAGGGGCGCCATGTTCATAAGGTTGATTCCGAGCGCGAACTACGAAAAAAACTATACCAATACAAATCAGGCGAGGTAACAGTTCAGGAGTTTCTTGATGCATCAGAAGATTACCGCGTCATCGTCATCGGCTATGAGGCATTGCCTGTCTATGTTTCGCGTCGTCCGCGTTCCGGTGACTTCCGTACCAACTTCGAGTTTAATGAAGAAGTTCTACCTCTCCCGATTTCCGAGGCCCCGCACTTGAAAGACATTGCAGAGCGAGCTGCCCGTACACTTCGACGTGAATTTTCTGGTGTAGATATTCGTTACCGTGACAAGACACCGCTTGTTCTGGAGGCCAACCGTCGACCAGGTTTCAAGGGGTTTGAAGAGACAACCAAGTTTGATGTAGCTGGAACTTTCATTGAGTACGTCGCCAACAAAGTCAAAGCTCTCTGTGCCTAACTATTTGCTGATGAAAGATGTTGTTTTCAGTTTGATCGCAGCAAGCTTACTTGGAAAAGTACCGATTGATAGTTGCTTCCGTCGGTTTGGCAGTCAGCAACGAAACCACCACCATCAAAATCGCCGAGACAATCGTCATCGGCACAACCGGCAGCAAGCCAAACACCGAAGTTCCGCCCGGAGTCCTCGCCAGCACTTCCCAACCACCAACTGACCAGATGACTTTTGGAGTCGCCACGACGGATTGAAAGATGGCTACGGTGGCGACGCTTCCAGCCGCCCACAAGGTCGAAGCTAAGGCTCCCCACTTGGTGCTGCCTTTCCAGAACAGCGCAGCGATCATCAGCGGCATCAAGGCCGAATAGCCTGAAAACGCGTACGACACGGCCAGATCGAAAATCGGCTGCGGAAACTTCAGCGCAATGAAATAAGCAATCAGCGTCAAGCCGACGACAAACAGGCGACCGGTCATGACCTGCGCCTTTTCGCCGAAACGCTCCTTGCCTTCGTAAAAGGCGAAAATGTCTTCGGTGAACATTGTCGAAAGCGCCAGAATCTGAGAATCGCTAGCCATCACCGCAGCCATAATCCCTGCGCCCAGCAAGCCCGCCAGCCACAGCGGAGCGTACGCTTCCAGCAAACGCAGCAAAACGTCATCGCCAGCCGATTTGGCGCGAAGCTGATTTCTTTGTTCAGGCGAAAGCCTCGGAGCTTGCGTCACCAAGGTTTGCCGAGCTTCGAGTTTGGCTTGGATGGCGGGGACTTCGGTGGCTCGGTTGGCGGCGACTCCCAGAAAGACTGCGGGCAGCCAGATTGCCAGCATGCACAGCGGGTACAGGATGACGGTCTTTTTGAAATGCTGCACGCGCTGCGCCGTCAGGCAGAAGATAATCATGTGCGGGAAGTTGATCGAAGACAGCGGGATAAACGTGTAGCTGAAAAAGTACAGCGGCGAGATTTTTTCCCGCGTCAGCAGCGAAGTCGTCGTCGGCGAAGCCAGCATTTCATTCATGGCTTTGCCGAATCCGCCCATGCCTGCGCCGATCACGCCCAAAGCAATCGCTCCGAAAATCAGAAATAGTGTCGTTTGAAAAGCGTTGACCCAAGCCGTTCCGCGCATCCCTCCGAAAAAGACATAGCTCATCACAACCAACGCAACGACGGCTCCGCCCAGCCAGAAAGGAATTCGTCCGCCGCTGATGGCATAGAGCGTGGTGCCTCCGCCCATCACGCCGATGATGATGTAAGGTAGCAGCAGGGCAGTTTGGACTACGGTAATGACCGTGCCGATGTGGCTGCATTCCCAGCGGTCGCGGAACATCTGCACCGGAGTCATAAAGCCGAAGCGTTTGCCCAGTGACCAGACTCGCGTGCCGATGAAAAACAGCGACAGCGGCACGATCAGCGCCGACGACGAAGCCATCAATCCATACGTCACAATCCCGTTTGAAAAGGCATGACCTGAAGAACCAAGAATCGCAAACGCGGTCATGTTCGTGCCGAACAGCGACAGCAGAAACACTGCGTTGCCCAGCGAGCGATTGGCCAGAAAGTAATCTTCCGCCGGGTGATCGCCGGTTTTACGGCGAAACGCGAAGATGCCTATGTACAGAACCGTTGCCAGATACGCGAAGACAAAGAGAGCAGGAATCAATCTGGAATCTCCTTCAACTGGAAAATCGAATGTCGAATTTATGCGGGATTTGCGGTCAGCGGCGCGCATCCTACCAGACTTTGCCGCAAAGGTAGAAACTGCCCTGAGCCAAAAAGCAGAAGAAAAGTTGACGAGAGCTTGAGAATTCTTGACGAAAGAGACAGGCTTTCTTACAAAGCTCAGTAAACGAGTTGTGAACGCAGTTAAGCAAGCTTCATCGAACCTGGAATCACTGTAATCAAAAATCAAAAAAGGAAGCATTTCAATGAAAACATCGTCAAACATTGTTTCGACAATTGCCTCAGTCGTGCTGGCGGCGGCTTTGGCTATCAGCGCATTCGCCCAAACCCCAGTCAAAATCGCCAACGGCTCGCTGGAAGGCGTAACCGAAAAATCCGGCGTGCGCAGTTTCAAAGGCATTCCGTTTGGCGCTCCGGCCACGGGTGACAATCGCTGGAAAGCTCCGCAAGCCGTTCAAAACTGGTCAGGAGTGCGCAACGCCGACAAGTTCGGCCCGCGTTGTATGCAGCGCAATGTCTTTGGCGATATGAATTTTCGCGCCAACGGCATGAGCGAAGATTGTCTGTACCTGAACGTCTGGACAGCGGCCAAGTCAGGTCAGAAGCTGCCGGTGTTGGTGTACTTTTACGGCGGCGGATTCATTGCGGGTGATGGTTCGGAGCCTCGCTACGACGGCGAAAGCATGGCCACAAAAGGCATCGTTGCCGTGACAGTGAACTATCGGCTGGGCGTGTTCGGCTTTATGGCGCATCCCGAACTGACGAAAGAATCACCGAACAAGGCGTCGGGCAATTATGGTTTGCTGGATCAACACGCCGCGTTGAAATGGGTGCAGCAAAACATTGCGGCTTTCGGCGGCGATCCGAAGCGCGTAACCATCGCGGGCGAATCCGCAGGTTCGATTTCGGTCAGCGCGCAAATGGCTTCGCCGTTGTCGAAGAGTCTGATTGCCGGAGCCATTGGCGAAAGCGGTTCGATTCTCGGCGCGTTGTCGGCGGTGCCGCTGAGCGAAGGCGAACAGAACGGCGTGAAATTTGGTCAGGCAATTGGCAAGGATTCGTTGGCAGCGTTGCGCGCCATGCCTGCCGATCAATTGCTGGAAGCAACGGCCAAACCGGGGTTGCCGCGTTTTTCGCCGACCGTGGACGGATGGTTCTTTCCGAAATCGCCGTTTGAAATTTTCGCCGCCGGGGAACAGGGGCGCGTGCCTTTGCTGGCGGGTGTGAACTCGGCGGAATCCGGCTACGCTGGCGTTCTGGGGCGCGAAACGCCAACGGTGGAAAATTATCGCAAGGCACTGGAGAGGCTTTATCCCGGCAAAGCCGACGAAGTGTTCAAACTGTATCCGGCGACAAATGAAACTGAAGTGCTGGACGCTGCGCAGGATTTGGCCAGCGACCGCTTCATCAGTTACAGCACCTGGAAATGGACGGATCTGGCGACAAAGACCGGTGGCAAAGCGACGTATTACTACCGCTACGAACGCCCGCGTCCGCAAATGCGGCCTGAAATGGGCAATGCGCAACCGGGATTGGCGGGCGGCGTCATTCGCAATCCGCAACCTGGCAATGCTCCACCGCGACCGCCTGCGCGTGGTGCAGTCCATTCCGCAGAGATCGAATACGCGATGGGCAATCTGGATTCCAACAAGGTCTACGCCTGGACGCCGGACGATTACAAAGTCTCGAAGGTGATGCAGGAATACTTTGCCAACTTCATCAAGACCGGGAATCCGAACGGCAAAGGTTTGCCCGCGTGGCCGAAGTTCGCCCAAGGCCAGCGGCTGATTATTGATGTAAACACGCGCGCCGAAGCCGACAAGACACGTCTGCGCTACGAATTTCTGGATCAGTTTTATGTCAAAAAATAGTAACTGTTCAGCCTGGTTTCAGATGGTTGGCATTGTTTGATAGAGAGGTTTGATTCACCACAAAAAGCACAAAATACACAAAAAGATTGCGGTCAATTTTGTGCCCTCTGTGCCTTTTGTGGTTTCAAAAACCTTGCTGACTTAACTGCCAATCACCTGGCCTGAGCAATGACAAAAAATAAGGCTTTGTGTTCATCAGGAGGATCGGAATCATGAAAACTCATTTGAGCATTGCGTTGGCTGTTTGTCTGGGATTTGGCTCTGTGCCGGGGCTGAGCACAAATCTTGAAACTGACAACCTTCATCACAGCTTCGATTCATCGCCCGCGCCAGCGGCGCAGCTTCCGCGCAGTACGCCGGAAGCACAAGGCGTTTCGTCCGCGGCAATTCTTTCGTTTCTCGAAGCCGCCAACAAAGAGATCAACTCGCTGCACAGCTTTATGCTGCTGCGTCACGGCAACGTGGTCGCCGAAGGCTGGTGGTCGCCTTACAACCCGCAATCGCCTCACATGCTGTTTTCGTTGAGCAAAAGCTTTACCTCGACGGCGATTGGCTTGGCGATTGCTGAAGGAAAATTGAGCGTGGACGATCCGGTGTTGAAATTCTTTCCTGACGACGCTCCCGCCGAACCGAGCGCCAATCTGAAAGCGATGCGCGTGCGCGACCTTTTGCGCATGAACACGGGACAGGAAACCGAGCCTCCGCGTCCGCCGAATCAATCCTGGAAAAAAGCCTTTCTGGCGCATCCGGTGCGCTTCAAGCCCGGAACGCATTTTTTGTACAACACGTCGGCGACGTACATGCTGGCGGCCATCGTCGAAAAAACGACCGGTACGCCGCTGCTGGAATATTTGCGGCCCAGACTCTTCGATCCGCTCGGCATCGAAAATCCTACTTGGGAAAAAAGCCCCGAAGGCATTGCCACGGGCGGTTACGGCCTGAGCATTCGCACGGAAGACATCGCGCGTTTTGGCCAGTTGTATTTGCAGAAGGGCAAGTGGCGAGGAAAACAGCTTGTTCCCGAAGCCTGGGTTGAACAGGCGACTTCGTTCCAAACCTCCAACGGCAGCAATCCCAAAAGCGATTGGGATCAGGGTTACGGGTATCAATTCTGGCGTTCGCAAAATGGCGCGTATCGTGGCGATGGCGCGTTCGGCCAATACTGCCTGGTGCTGCCCAAACAGGATACCGTCATTGCCATCACCAGCGGGCTGCGCGACATGCAGGCGGTGTTGAATCTGGTGTGGGAAAAACTGCTGCCGGGATTGTCGGCGTCGGCTTTGCCAGCGGATAAAGCCGCACAGGAAAAACTCGCCCAAACGCTCAAGTCGCTGTCGCTGCGTTCGCCGGAAGGTTCTGCTTCCGCCACGTTCAGCAAGGTCATCGGGCAAAGCTATTCGTTTCCGGATAATGCCCGGAAACTGGAAAGCATCGCGCTGGAAAACAAACAACCTGATTCGACGACAATTGTCGCGCGCTTCAACGGCGTTGAAACGCGCATCGAATGCGGTCACAAAACCTGGAAGAAAACGACGGCGGCCTGGGCGACTCCGACTCCGCAGCCGATTGCCGCCCGTGGAGCGTGGACGGCAGAGGATACTTTCACTGCGACGCTGGCTTTATATGAAACGCCGTTTGTGTACACCGTCAGCTTCAAGTTTTCCGGCGGCGAAGTACGTTTTCTGAACGAACCGAACGTAGCCTTCGGCACTGCCCGCGAACCGGAATTAGTGGGGAAACAGGCGCTCAGCGAAAACAAAAATTGAGGCAAGGAGAATGTCATTTATGAACTCGACCCACTCTGTGTCGCGAAGAGAATTTATTGCTCAGGCTGCTGCGCCGCTGGCAGCGAGCGCATTGTCGGC
>JAEUQP010000206.1 GCA_016789645.1 Acidobacteriota bacterium
AACTTGGTTTGCCTAGTTTGGTCTGTAAGCTAGTGGTAAGCGCAAGAGTAAACACTTCGCGGCGGAGCGTCAATTGGCCGGAGATTTTTACTGTGACAGTTCGCTCATAAGTCCGCCATTCATAAAAACCGCCCCATCCATCCAGGCGACAATTCCCTTCTCTGAATAAAGTCGCAGCAGGTTGAAAAACCCATTCGACAACTTTTTGAAGGAGAACCATCATGCGACAGATCACCCTCTTTTTGTTGCTGAGCCTGGCGATTCCATCGGCATCATTATCTCAGCCGGCATTCCAGGAACCCGGCAAACCCCAGGAACCAAAACTCGTGCAACCGAAGATTCCAATCAGCGAACTTCCTGCTGCCGAAGCTCTGCGTCAGGCGCGTTTGCTGTTCATTCGTCCGAAATCATCGTTTATGAACAAGGAAAAACTCGAACGTGAACTGCTCAAACGCAAAGAGTTCGGCGAAATGGGATTTGAAATTACACGCAGCCATCTAAACGCCGACCTGATTCTGGAAATCACGCGCAAACGATTGACGACGCGCTTCACCTGCAACGTCATCGAACCGGTGACGCAGCGCATCCTAGCCGGAACCACTGCCAGTTCGCTCGGCGGCGAAATCGAGCCGAATCTCGCAGACGCCATCGTCAAAGAATTCAAAGCCAAACGCGGCAAACCTGCCACCGAAGAAAAGAAACTCGAATAGCGACCAAACAAAAAAAGCATCGCGCAGCCCGAATCGCTTCGGATTGCGCGATGCTTGGATTCAGCATTTGCTCGCCGCCATTTCTCGCTTCCGCCGCTTCACGGCGCGAAACCGACGCGGCGCAGCAAGTCGCCAAAGCGCGGGTCAGAGCGCAGCCCATCGAGGACCGGATCCACATTGAGATATTGCGCCAACCTGTGATCCCGATCCAGATATGCCTTTTGCAGCCACTCGAATGCTTTCTCTTTCTCGCCCAGGCGTGCATAGACTTCTGCTGCCCGGGACTTCCCAATGTAACTATCTTTGTACTCGGCGCCCTGTACTTGCCAGTAGCCTCTGAAACCTGACGCCGCATAAGCGTCTTTAACCCTCTTTATCCATTCTGGCCCGCTTCCTCCAAGGCTTGTGTACACCAAGTACTCGGTGAAGGCTTCCTGATTCATTCCCTTCTGCTCGTAAGCCTCGGCGAGGCGCTGGTGTCCTGCGCTGAAGTTCGGATTCAGTTCCAGCGCCTTCTGGTAGGCGGCAATCGCTTCGTCATACCGGCGCTCAAAGTAGAAGGGGAATCCCTGAGCCACGTTAATGGCGAGCGAGATCGGGTCCAACTCCAGCGCCTGCCTCAACTCCGCCTTTGCTTCCTCAAAGCGCCTCAGCGAAATCAGATACTCTCCATACCACTGGTGCGCGGTCGCATAGCCTGGTTTCAACTCAATAGCCCGCTGAAATTCCCGCTCGGCCTCCGCCCAGTTCCAGTCGTAAAGGTGCAGAATCTTGGCCAAGGAGGCGTGCGCTTCTCCCAGCGTGTCGTCCAGGGCAAGGGCTTTCAGCGCCGCCGCTTTGGCTTTCGGGAAACCGTCTTTGGGTGAGATCCAGGCATAGTTAACAAGCAGGCTGTAGCAGTCTGCCAATCCCGCGTAGGCCAGCGCGTATTTCGGATCTTTTTCAATGGCCTGCTTGAAGTACTTGATACTTAGCTTAAATCCTTCTGCTGTTCGCTGGCTCAAGAAGTAGCGACCCTGCGAGTACGCTAGAAATGCTTCTTTGTCTTCCGTGTAGTGTTTCCGCAGATTTTGGCGCTCCACACCGGTCAGAAGTGGCATCAACGCTGCGGCGACTTGTTCGGAAATCACATCCTGCATGACGAATAGACTGTCGCATTGCACTTCGTCGCACTGGTAAGTCCAGAGCGCCGTCCCGTCACCCAGGCTCAGCAACCGCACTGTCACCCGGAGTCTTTCACCGTCCCGCTGCAGACTGGCATCCAGGACGGTATCTACTTTCTGCTCGTGCCCCGCCGCCAGCGGGTCTTGTGTTAGGGTGGCGTACTTGAGCACGGCGCTGGTGGGCCGGACGACAAGCGTATGAAGGCTGCTGAGCTTGGTGATCAAGGAATCGGCCATTCCCAGCCCCCAATACTCGTCACTTTCATTGTGGGTTAACGGCTTGAAGGGCAGCACTGCGATGGATTTGACTGCCGAGACCGGGCTGGCAGGTTTTGTTCGGCTCGCCCGCCACCAGAAAGCCACGCCCACAACCAGCCCAATCAACAACACGCCTGCCGTCAACACGCGCCTTCTCTGCCACCCACTTGTCCATCGTTTGCTTTGCCTGATCTGAAGCGCCGCAGGTTCAATCTCTGTCTCGATCTGGCCGTTGGTCTCTTCTTCAATTACCACGCTGGCTTTGACGCGCTGCCGCACCTCCAACTCCGTGTCTCCATTACCAAACTCCCGTACTTCGGCCACAAAGCGATAGCCGTGTTTCGGCACCGTCTCGATGTAATGTTGCTCGTTCTCACCTTCACCCAGCGCCTTTCGCAAAGTCGAGACATTGCGGGTGAGGTTCCCTTCTTCGACAAAGGCGTCAGGCCAGACCGCCCGCATCAATTCATCCTTCGACAGCAGATGCCCGCGACGTTCGACCAGCACGACCAAGATGTCAAAGAGTTTCGGGGCGAGCGGAACCGGCTGGCCATCGCGCAGCAAAAGACGGTCGGCAGGCGTCAAGCGAAAAGGGCCGAATTCGTAGAAATGTATGACTGGCTGAGCCATAGCTGCTTTCCGAAAAATTTCCGAATTTCCGACGAATTTCCGAAGGATTGTTCAGTTGCGGTTCGATTACTTCTGGCCGCGCCACAAGCCAAACATGGGAAGCAAATTTCAAAAGCCCAAGGCTTTCCCACTCCAATGGTCAAAGGCACGGCGGGAGTTTACTGCCGGCCTTTAGCCGGAGCAAGGAGGCGCGTGATTTGGCGAACGCTTCGTCGCGCGCTCGTGTGGAGGCTTTGTGAGCAAGAAGCGAAGAATCGAAATCACAATTGAGGCGGAACGTTCCGTGATACTCAGGAAAAAGCGGAACAACGCACAGGCGTGGTGCGCCCACTGCGACGCGCAAGTCCGCATGCTGACGCCGGAGGAAGCCACGCTAGTGGCGGGCGTCAGCCTGCGGACGATCAATCGTTGGGTAGAAGCTGGGAAGCTGCACTTTACAGAAACGCCCGAAAGGTTATTGCTGATCTGTTTCAATTCATTGGTCAGTGATCGCCGGAGCTAACTGCGCTGGCAGTTTTCAATAACAACAAAAAACTTTCATCCTCTCTACACGAGAGCCTGAGCAAAAGGAGAAACATTATGTTCAGAAGCAAGAAGCATTTTTGTCGCAACATCATCCCAGCCCTAGCCATTGTCCTGGGACTGACGATGCCGACTGCGAAATCGCTGGCCGAGTCCAGCAGCAACTCGAAATCCATCTCAACTACGCAGGCGGCGCAGCGTCCACTCTCTGATTTCCTCAGCGCGCAGGGAACAGTCAGCGTGTTCAACTGCTGTGTGCCAATGGTTCCCGATTACATCGGCTGGACCAGGCCTTTTTCAACTCCGCCAGCAGATCAGCGACTCGCGTTGGTGGATTATGCAGGCGTAGGAAATACCTGGCTTGTGGCCAACGGGTATCCATCGCTCGGTACAACCATTAGCGGAACCGTTAGGGAGCGTCCTTTAGAGGATGGACGCGCCGAAGTGACGGTAAATCTTCACACCTGGAATGCGCTTGCGTACGTGCTGACTTATGATCTGAGCGGCCCTATCAATCAGAACCAGATAAATCCGATGATCTTCGGCTTCAAACCTCAGGATTTGCTGGCCGATCCGGCCAAACAGCCTGCCCTGGGACAATCGCACTTGCAGGTAGTATTCAAGAACCCCGCTCCCGGCGCTTCTCTGCCGGACATCGTCAACGCGTTCGTGCTTGGGAACACTGTTCCAGGCCAGGAGCTTGTTTCCATCTACTTCAATGCAACCGCAACAGGAGAACTCAGGGCTGATTCCGGTTTCCCGGAGGGTACATCTGGACGATTGACCATAGCTCAGAGTGGCATTCTGTTCCGAGGCCCATTCAAGGGAGCAACGACCGATGGCTTCCCAGCGGAAATGGTCGAATTGCGCCGCGTTGGTCAATAAACCGTAAACACAGCTTCGTAACTCCCCGAATGTTCCTGCGTGCTGGCATTGGCAACTGGCACGCAGGGTAAAAACAATCTCTGCAAAAAGACTAATTCGGACTCCAGCCGTATCTTGGTTTTTACAAAATCAACTACTGCCTTCAAATGAAACAACTCATCATAGGAGGAGAAAAAAATGAGGAAACTCGCTAAGTCAATCATTGCTACATCGATGTTTTTTCTCATGGCAACATCTATGCTTACTTGGGTCAGTGGTTCATTTGCACAATCGCAGAACTGGTTGCCCAAGGCGCAAACCGTCCCATCTAATGCTGTCCAAGGGGGACAAGAATACGGCAGCCCACTCTATATCTGCCGCGCAAACTATGGTGGCGGAGTACACCCTGGGAAGATCATTTCCGGGAACTGTCATATTGGTTGGGGCGGCAAAGAGGTTATCCTCCCTAACTATGAAGTCCTTGTAGGGAGTGGTAGCTGGGGACCCACACGCTCTGGGTTCGCTGGGGCTTTTGCCGCCGGCCAGGAATACGGCGGCCCACTCTACTTATGCCGCGCAAGTTACGGCGGCGGAGTGCACCCTGGGAAAGTGTTTGGTGGAACTTGTCATATTGGCTGGGGTGGTGAAGAGAAGGCGATTGCTAACTACGAGGTTTTCTATCCTACTGGATTGAATACCCCACTGCCTGATTTCGCCATTGAGGATATCCGAGCTTTGACTAACGAAATATTCGAACTGGCAAAAACGAGCAAAGAGGAATTAAGCCCAACTGATCCACGCGCAATGGCCTTTAGCGCGAAGGTCAAAGAGATTGCTATGAAGTACAAAGTCCATCCCGGTGTCGTGAACATAGCTCTGGCTGATTACGGCTCAAAGGAATTGGTCAACAGAGTCCTTCAGGAAATCAACCGGCGCTATGCAAGGAATGGAGTGGTGAGCAAAAGCAATTTCATAGAATCTTTTTCGCGCGTCTTTGAGCTTAATTCATCACAAAAAACCAAGCTTCAAAATGATTTGAACGCGCTGACCCCGAATTCGGGCATCAATCTTCTTACGATACAAATCAAAAGGCCTTTGACTACCAAGTCCATTAACGTGCCGAATGCGCCAACTAACCGATGGCAAGGCATTCCAGATATGGCCTATTTTAGCTTTGAGCGCGCCCCCATCGTCGTCGCTATCCCAAAGCAGGCGACGTCTTGCGCTGGAGGATGTCTTGGCAAGGCCTGCGGTAAATGTTCGAACTGCAGTAAGAATACCGTCGGCGAAGTTACTTGTCCGCCTGGAGATAATTATTGCTCGAACTGTGTTTGGGATCAGTATTCCCAGTGCTGGGAGATTGATTGCTGTCCTTCCTGTTGGCTAATAAAGGCACTAGTATGGGTAGGGAAGAAGGTTGCTCTTGAATGACGGCTACTGATTCGCAGCCAATCGCGCGTCGGTGTTTGCAGTAGATTACGATCACGAATTCAAATCTGGCATTCACGATCATTGGCTTCACAACCGAATTGGTTTACTCGGTCAGCGATCTTGTGGCCTTTAACGATTCGTTGATATTCATAAAAGGCGACGCTTGAGTATAGGCTCAAGTAAAATCCGAATTGATTAAAAAAGGTGGGGGTGAACGCCAAGTTGGTGACCATTGCCGCACTCGGCGTTCATTTATTTAAGCACGATGTTCAGCTTGTCCATCTTTTGTTTGGCAGCGAGCGGACGTTGCGCCGGAGTCGGTTCGACATCCGGTTCGCGCCATTTGTTGCCGAGCAGATATTCCTTGTCTTTGACCATTTCGCCCGGCGTGTAGACAACCCATTCAAAGTTATGACCGTGATTGATGGCATCGGTCGGA
>JAEUQP010000228.1 GCA_016789645.1 Acidobacteriota bacterium
GAATCCACGAAATGTGATGCTCGACAATGGAGCGAAACTCATTGATTTCGGCATCGCCAAATTTCCCCAGCCGCCCGGAGCGCCGCCGTTCACGCAGCATTCGGTGCTGAGCGGAACGGTGGCTTACGCTTCACCGGAACAATGTCAGAGTCGCACTGCGGATCATCGCTCGGACATTTATTCGCTGGGCGTAATGTTGTACGAATTGCTGACCGGCGAACGTCCCTTCAAAGGGCGCACGCCGACGGAAATTGCGATTCATCACTTGCAAACTGCCCCGCAACCTCCACGTCAACTCAACCCGGAAATTCCGCTGAACCTGGAAAAAGTCGTCTTACGCGCGTTGGCGAAATTGCCAGAAGATCGTCAGCAAAGCGTTCAAGCACTGGCTGACCAGCTTCAGGCAAGCGCGCGCCAAGTGATCATTCCGCTGATGCCGGAAATGTCTGCGGATGCGGAGTCGTCGGATGCTGTTGCGGAATCTGATCCCGCGACAGTGGATCGGTTGGTTGTAGTTCGCCGGCGTCGCCGCCGAGTGGCGGTCGCGGCTGTTGCGATTCTGTTGGTCGTGTTGGCAGGCGCAATGTTTGGCAGGCATTGGTTGGCTTCCCGCGCGTTGCCGTTGTTAACGAACGCTTTGCCCGGCGCGTCGCCTACACCGGAAGAGGTGATTGCCAGCGATGCGGATTCGTTGGAATTGGCCGCGCAACTTTCCGGCGAAGCGTTGGCGGGAGGAGCGACAAAGAACGTTCCGGCGGTTTCAACCAACGCATCTGCGCAACCGTCTGGCACTACATCTTCGTCAGCAGCTACTGGCAAAACGAATTCCACCAACTCGGCCAAATCTTCTGGCGCGATGGTTCCCGCGCCGACGCCGTTGGCAGCGAAAACGTCTCCGTCGAGTTCGCAACCTGCGACTCCGCCGGTCGTGGTTGCCAAACCGCCGCAGACTCCTCATCCGCCGGTCAATTCATCGGAAAGCGCCTCAACGCGGCAAAAAACTGATGAACGCAAAATCAGGCAACGAGAGCAGGACAGTTCGGCTAACGCGTCGAATGGAACTGTCGCTCGCGAAGACGCCTCGACGGCAAAGCGGGATCGAATCGCCACCAACCGCACACGCGATGAAGAGTCGCAACGTCGCCAACCGGAAGATCGGCGGGAATCTCAGGAAACATTTTCCAATGATGAAGAACCGGATGATGCGGGGAACGATTCGCAACAAATCGGCCCGAAGCTGATTCAATGGAGCGGCAAGGTGCGGGGCGAACGCGAAGTGACGATTGATTTGCCGGGAACGCCTGGCACGTTGGAAATTCCGCGCGTGTATCGCAATCGCGTCGGGGTAATTGAACCACCGAGCGCGTCGAATCGCTGGCGATTGGCGCGGTTACGCGTTTTTGGCGATGGCGGCGTTTCCTTTGTGGTTCGTTGGTGGCCGAATTCCACTCCTATGTCCCGAATCGCCGGTCGCTGAGTTTTGAATCCTTCACCAAGTGCAAGTACCATTGCCGCCGCGTCCGGGACGAATCTTCGATTTCGCCGGACGATCAGAATGGTTCACGAGCCGATGAAAACCTCGGCTCTACTTTCGGGAGATCACAATGGACTTGCAAACCGCAGCTCAGCCAAATCCGACAACCGCCAATAAAGGACGATTTCAACAACTGGCAATTGCATTGCTGATGCTGTTGTCGCTGACGACCGTCGTTGGTGCGCAAGCTCCGGCGCAAGGTTCACGGTTGTTCGTCGCGCCGTTGCTTCCCGGCGGAGTCGCTTCCATCAACCAGGGCACTTCGGTCGAAATCAAGTTTCTCGATCCGCGCGGTTACCAAACTCCCGCTCCTGCCAACATCAAACTCACGTTAACGGCGACGGTGCTCAACGATTTGAACGCCGCGAAACGCGTCGCGCAGTGGCAGACCAAATCTCCGCTGGACAGATCGGGAATCCTGCTGGACAAAACCAGCGAAGCAGCGGTGGTTCAAGGCGAATTTCCCGCCGGAGCCAGCAACATCTGGATCAGCGTCAAATCGGAGCGCGGCGGTGTCGTTCGTGTGTTTGCTGAAGCGGAAGGGTTGATTAGCGGAAATGCCGCCATCAATGTCCAGGGACCAAGCCGCTTAGCGATTGCCACCACGCCGACTTCGATTTCGCGTTCTTCCAGCGCGAAGGTGGAAATTTCGCTGCTGGATTTTCGCGGAGCCAAAGTCAAAGCCGACGCCGATTATCAATTGACCGTCACCGCCACGTTGCTCGGCAGTTTCAGCGAAGTCACACAAGCCATGTCGGCAACTGCAGTTCAGCAGACCAATCGTTACAAGGCGCTTTTGTATTCAAGATCGCTGGAAGGGCAAACGCTGATGTTGGCTCGCAATCAGCAATGGGCAAATGTGACTGGCAAATTTCCCAAAGACAAAGACAAGGTCACGCTGACCTTTCGGAGTTACGTGCCAGGCACGGTTCGACTGTATGTCGAAGCCGCAGGGTTGGTCACTGCGGGATTGCCTGTTGCCGTAGCCGTGAATCTACCAGAATCTTCGGCGGAACCTCCGGCAAATGACGCACTTGATTTTTTCAGCTTTGCGCCCAAAGTGCCGAAGTTGATTCCCGCTTGGCAGCCTGCTGTTCCTGCGCCCGCACCGGTTGAAACGCCCAAACCGAGCAGGCTGAAAATCGAAGGTTACAACGTCAACGAAGTCATACGAGATTCGTATCGGTTCAAGGTGTTTTTGCTCGATCAAAACGATTTGCCGATCAAAGCTGCCGAGGAAGTCCCACTCAAGTTGAGTTTTGGCGGTTCGGTCAAAGGCAAGGTGGAATTCACGCAACCTTCGGTCAGCATTCCGGCGGGAAGCAGTTCCAGCCCGCCCGTTGAACTGAAATCGAGTTGCCATCCGAACATCAACCTGATTGCCACATCGCAAGTCCCGGGCATTGCGGCGGACAATCTGGAGTTGAATTTCAATCCGCCACGCCGAGCGACGCGATTGGGATTGATTACTTCCCCGGGGCGACAAATTGCCAGCGGATTGAACGCAATCAGTTTGTCGGTCACGGCCTTCAACGATTGCGGAGACGTCATCACGGCTCAGGAGGAAAATCTGGGAGCGGGACGTTCGGTATTTTTCACCTATGATCGGTATTTGAATTTCGACAAAGACGATCCGACGTTGTTTATCCCCGCCGACAAAGCTTCGGATGTGAAAAAGGTGTTTTCGTCGCATTCCGTCGAACAGATGGAAATCACCGGAACGGATCAAATCAGCCAGGTGCAGGGAAAAGCTCCGGTGACGTTTTACTTTCCGTGGCGGGAATTATTTTCCGCCATGTTGGGCGGATTGATCTGGCCATTGATTGCCGCGTTGCCGAAATTCGACGTGAAAGGATTGGTCAGAGGCGGATTCAGCGGAATCGTCATGTTCGGGTTGGCGCTGTTTGGCGCAATTGTCACCGAACAGGCCAAGCTGGGCGAATTGACCGTCAACCTGTTGCGGTTGCCGGTCAGCAGTTGGTTCCCGGCGGCAATCATGGGCTTCATCGGGTATTCGATGCTGGAAGGCGCGCTCGCCTTAAAAGCGGTTCTGAAAAAATCTGTCATCGGAAAAAACGAAAGCGAGGCCTGATTCCTCAAGCCTCGCTCTCAGCCGCATCAATTCAATTCTAAGCGTGATCAATTTGATCTGCCTGCATTGCCAATCGGATCACCCGGCGGAGTTGGCAACGCACGCGAAGGTCCGCGAACGGCGTCGGGACGATTCAGGAACCGTTCGATGTCTTCCTGCGTCGCTCGGCGATGAGCGTCGCCGTTTGCGGTTTTCAGCATCGCATTCAAACTTCGCAATCCTGCCGATGCTTCGGCGCGAACCAGCGGCGAAGCCGATTCATCACTCGCCAGATTCATCAGCTTCTGCACCGTCAAACTTTGCACCGATCGTTGAATCGCGCGGTGATAGGCGTTGGTCGCCGCCGGAGCTTTCCAGGTCGCGGCAAGAATCGCATCAATCACTTCCTTGAAATCGGGATTGACCGGTGCTTCGGCGTGAAACTGAATCAGCCGCGCCGCGCGATTGGGATCGAGCAATGCGCCAAGCGAAATGTCTGCTGCAATGGTTGCCGCCGCCAACGGATCAAACGCCGGGTCTGTGCGACGACTGAAGTATTCCGCCGTGCCGCCTTCGTACCCGGTGGCAATGGGTGGAATCAGGTTGAGAATGTTTTGCGGGATAGCCAGTTCTTCGACCTTGATCGTGTCCAACACAGCTTTCAACGCGTCACGCTGGCGGCTGGCCGAAACGACTTCGCGGAATTTGGCCGGACTGGGGCCGTTGGCGGTTTTCATCGCGTAAGTGAAATACAGCCCGCCGAGCGATTTTGCCGCTGCGATCACCTGAAACCGATGGTGCAAATACAGCGGCAACAATTTGGCTTCGAGCGCGGACATCGGTTGGCCGACGTTGATGCTTTTCAAGCCGAAATCTTTTAGCCCAATTCGGCGCACATCCATTTCGTGACGCAACATCGCAATCGGGTCAGCACCGTTGTCCCACACGCTGGCCAAAGGATGTGCCGTGCCGACGCTTCGCGCATCCTGATCGTCAATGTACAGCATTCCATCGGCAATGCCTTTTTGGATGATCTTCTCCAATTCGGCTTTTTCATCCGTGCCAGCAGGGAATTCGGCGTAAGCGAACGTCACCGAAAATTTGTCGAAATCGCCCATGCCAACGGCGTAAGCGTTCGACAAATCCAGTTTGCCGTTTTTGATCTCGACCAATGGCGCGGGGTAATCCATGACGGAGCCTCGGTTGTAACTGGACGCCGCAAAATTGTGCGCGAAACCGAGCGTGTGACCGACTTCGTGCGCCGACAATTGGCGGATGCGCGCCAGCGCCATGGCCGCCGCATCCGTCGCCGGATCCGCTGTGGCCGCCGTCAGGTAATCCACGTCAGGCGAATCGGCGGCTTCGCACAAATGCTCGAAACCCTGTTCCGGCATGGCGGTGTTTGGCGGAATCATTCCAGTTCCCAGCAACACGTCTTGCCGAATGCGCAAACTGCCAAGCGTGACATTGCCTTTGATGATTTCGCCAGTGCGCGGATCGTTGACTTGTGAACCATACGACCAGCCGCGCGTCGAACGATGCACCCAGTTAATCATGTTGTAGCGAACGTCCATCGGATCAGCGTCGGCGGGCAGGACTTCGACGCGGAAAGCGTTTTTGAACCCGGCGGCTTCAAACGCTTGCGCCCACCACGACGCACCTTCGACAAGAGCCGATCGAATCGGTTCCGGCGCGCCGTTGTCTACGTAATACACGATGGGTTTGACCGGCTCGCTGACGGCGGCGGTTGGGTCTTTTTTCTGCAAGCGATGACGACGAATCCATCGCTTTTCAATCGGCTGATCGAAGGGCGACGCGTAATCGTAAAACATCAAATCGTTGGCGCTGACGCGCGGATCATATTCGCGCGGTTTGTAATTCAAATCGGGAAGCTCGACGAACGAATGATGTTGGCGAACCGTCACCGCAGATGTTGACGGTGTGACGCTTTGCAAAAAACGACCTGGTTCATCGCCCGTCAGCGTGATGACGGTTTCGATTTCCGTGTTTTTCGGAAAGCCTTTGGTGCGCGGCAGGTAAAACGTGCTGCGCGATTCTTCGAAACGATAATTGCCTTGTCGCATGCGGCGCAGAGTTTCTGCTACGCCGGTGGCGTCGCGCATAAAGAATGCCGTTGCATCCACCAACACGCGATTGCCTTCGGCGGCTTCGACTTTGAATCCCCAGATCACCGAGCGCGCAAACGAATCGGCGACGGCTCGGCGTTCGGCTTCATCGTTCGACAAGGCGCGATACCGATAATTTGGTTGAATCATCAACACCTTCGGCCCAGTGCGTTCGAAATACACGACGTGCGAACTGCCCAGCCGACCGCGATCCAGCCCGATGTCATTCGATCCGATTCCCGCTGGCAAAGACGTTTGATACAGCAGTTCGGTGTTGAAGCGGGAAATCTCCATCCACATCTTGCCCTGCGCCGCGTCCCAATACAGCGGCACGTAGCCGTCAATTTTTTGCAGGTTGGCGGTTTTGGCCGCGATGGTGGGCGGCGTCTGGGCAAAAGCTGGCAGAGTACACAGCAATAACAGAGTGGCAAGAAGTATTCGTTGCATCGGTTCGTCCTCAAAGTTTTGAAGCATTGCGGCCTTTTCGTTCACAGCCGTCAGGCTTGGTGTTAAGATTTGCGCATTATGTTTCCAGGAATTGCTACCAAAATTACTGCGATGGAAGCGGAAGGCGTGGCAAACGGATTTTTACTCGACCATTTGCCGGATCGCTTTCTGGCAATTGAGCCACGTTTTGATTCGTCAGCGCGCGCGTGGCGATTATCAGTTGTGATTGCATATCCGTTTATCGGCTCCATCGGAGAAGTTGGGGAAGTCTCAGTCAACATCTCAAACGAAGAGATTATTTCTCACACGCCGTTCGACGAAATGATGTCGCGCGCTCGTGTACTCTACGACCAACACCGTGAAGCCATCGAAACCGCCTTTGCACAGGCAAGAAACTCCTGATTCCTGTGTGCCAGCTTGCTTGAGAATGGTCTTGCTCGGATTCGGGCAGGACGTTTCAGAGGCGGAGTTGCGTCAATTGTGCGATTGCACTTTTGTCGGAACTGACGCCTTGAAAGTCGTTTATGCCGCTCGCCAATTGGGATTTCCCGGCACCACCAAACACAATCTAACACTCAAAGAATTGGCGGGTGTAGTTGCTGACGGTTACTTCCCGATTGTTTACATTGATATGAAGCCAATCACCAGCATCTACGAGCCTCACGCTTTGGTTGTTACAGGAGTAAATGATTTTTCGGTGGAAGTGATTGACCCCGCTTTCGGAGAAGAGGGCATTTTGCCTCGCTCCGTTTTTTACGCTGCCTGGGGGTTGCGTCGTCGCCTGGCTATCATCGTCAAACCGTGACGCGCTTTTACTTCTTTTCGATCCGATAAAGATGCGTTCGCGTCCGCAGGAAAAATGCCTTGCCGGCAATCGCCGGGGAAGCCAGAAAGCCTTCGTCCAAATGATTTTCGGCCAGCTTTTCAAACGTCCGTCCGGGTTTGATGGCGGTGGCTTTGCCTTCTTCGCTGAACATCCAGATTTTGCCGTCGGCATACACGGGCGAAGCGGAGTATTCGCCACCGATGCGTTGTTGCCAGACGATTTCGCCGGTTTTGGCTTCGACGCAAGTGGCAATGCCTGTGTCGCCGATCATATAAATCAGATCGCCGATCAGCAGAATCGAAGGCTTGTTCGAAGCTCCGCGTTTCAATCTCCAGGCAACGTGCGTGTCGGTTATCAATCCGTTACCACCGGTGCGAACGGCGAACAGTTGACCATTGGAAAATCCCGTGGGATAGAAAATCATTCCGAAACCAAGCACAGGCCGAGTGCTGGCAGAATGCTGGCCGCGTTCTTCCACGCGCCAAAGTTCCTTGCCGGTGAACGGGTCGTAACTGTAGGCGGCTTTTGCTCCCAGACTAATCATCTCCCAGCGCCCGTTGATTTGCGTGACGTGCGGAGTCGAAAAAGCTTTTCGCAAATCGCCTTCGGCGGCAGGTTTTCCGTTTTTGTCTAAATCCTGAAAGTCTATCGAGCGATTTGTCTGCCAGACGGTTTTGCCAGTGTGCTTGTTCAGCGCGACGACGAATTGGTGATCGCTGCCGTCGAAATGCATCAACAGCAAATCGCGAAAAATGATTGGCGACGAACCCGAACCGCGAAAATGATTGCACTCGAAATCGCGACGCTCCCAGATGACTTTGAAGGTTTTGGTGTCAATTGCCGCCGTTCCCGGCGAACCGAACGTGATGTACACGCGGCCTTGTTCGATGACCGGTGTTGGCGAAGCGTACGTGTTGAATGGATGCGCGTATTGCGGTTGAGCCACGTCGAAAAGTTTGATGTCGCGGATGATCTTGCCTGTGTCCCGATCCAGGCACAGCGCGAACAGTTGTCGCCCGTCTTTGCTGGCCGTTGTCAGCCAAACCTGTTTGCCAAACACCACTGGCGAAGACCAGCCGCGATCGTGAATCGGAGTTTTCCACACAATGTTTTTGCCTTCGCCCCATTCAGTCGGCAAACCTGTCGCGTCGGAATGGCCTGTACCATCCGGGCCGCGAAACTGCGGCCAGTTGTCGCTGGCAAAAGCAAGCGGCGAAAGCAGAACGAAAAGCAACGTGAGCACAATTCTGGTCATTGAACATTCCCTTCGGTTGAGTTCAGCAAAGTCAGCAATTGATTCAGATTGGAGATGACCGCCGGTGAATTGTCGGCGGCCGTTTGGCGATTCAGCAAAATTCCGCGAAGCCCGGCAGCTTGCGCGCCTTCGAAATCCTCGCGCGGGGAATCGCCAACGTGCCAGGCTTGCGACGCTTCGATTCGGTGATGGGCAAGCGCCGCGTCAAACAGCAACGGATCGGGCTTGGCTGCGCCGATTCGCGTTGAAATGTGAACCGAATCGAAAAACTGAGCCAGCTCACAACTACGCAGCACATCATCCAGCCGCGAATCGAAGTTGGAAATGACTCCCAGTCGAAAGCCTTGCCGCTTCAATTCCGTCAGTGCCGGAACCACATCATCGAAAACTCGCCACAGTTTCGGTTGTCGGAACTGTTCAAACACATCGTCAAAGAATTCGTCAAAGTGCGAAAAACTTCCGCAATCGGCAAACACGGCGCGAACCAAATTGCTCCACCAGCCTTTTTCCATTTCGCGCAGCTTGTCTTCGTCCGTGCCCGCCGGAAACGCCATCGGCGGTTGCAGCCGAAACCAGCGAGCGAAATTTTGCTGCAACTGTTCGGCATCGGCTTCGCAGCCATACTGACTGGCGATGCGACTATAAATTTCACCGACGCTGCCGCGTACTTCAAACAGAGTTCCGGCAGCGTCAAAGAAAATCACTTCAGGTCTATTCAATTTTGCCCTCGCTGCCGTTTGTCGTCATCGCAATTCGGGCCATCGCCAGTCTCGGTTAGCACCAATCGCACTTCAATCGGTTCGTCAGCAACAATCAGCTTGACCAGCGGAGCGTGTACACTGCCTTGATAATTTTGTGTATTCGGCTCTCTCACGAAAGCATCGGCCTTGAGGGAGTAACTGAAACCTCTGAAACCAATAAGTTTGAAATTTCCTTGAGAATCGGTTCGCGTACTCAGTCCAGGAGCTTTGAATTTAAACTCATTCGGTTCCAACTCAATTGGGCAATCAAAAGAAATGTAGGCGTCAGCTACAGGCTTGCCGTCAGGCCAGACAACCTTTCCTGTGATCGTTTGGGTTTTGAAAATTGTTGGGAGTTTGAATTTAACCTCGTCACTCTTTTTGTCTGTTGCGACTGTGATGACTTCGGCTTTGGTTTCGTCAGAAACTCCTGGGTAGAAAAGGTTCGGCTGAGCATCCTCGTCCGGGCGCAGATAAACTCGATATTTCCCGGCGGAAAGCCACGTGAATTCGAACTTTCCATTCTTGTCGGAAGTTACGGTGTCGGTGAATGTTTTTTCGGCAGAAACAGACTCTACTTGCAAGCTGATTGATTGTGCAGGCTGGCCTTGCCCATCCAAAACTTGGCCATTGATAACCCCGGAAAAGTAGACTTGAGCCAAAACGTCATTACAGCTTCTTTCCTTAATCTCAATTTCAGCTTGGTGAGTCCCCGCATACCCCTTTGGCCAAATTGCCTTCACTGAGTATTTACCTGGTGGAAGGTTGTCAATCACGGCATCTCCATCATTATTCGTAACGACTTCATATTGAGAATTGCCTGCCCCGGTTATGACGAAGGCCACGCCTTTGGCCGGAAGGTCTTCTTTTTTCCTGACGGCTGAAACAACAAGTCTACCGCCAATTCCGCTTACGGGGATGCTTCGCAAGAATGTCAGTGCGGTTTCAGTGTCCCAATAAAAATGTTTTCCACTAAATTTGTTTGACTCGTTTTGATCAGGCTGTTGAGGCACAATTAGTCGAGAGGGAGTACAGGGGCCAATTATTAACTCTCCATTGTAATCGCTAGCGAAGATCAAGTATCGCTCCCCAGGTAGAAACCCTTCCCACTCACAGCTTGAGTTTTTCATCGTATTGATGAAAACGATAACTTCTCTGCCTGAAACTCCTTTGAAGGCTTCTTCAACTTCGAAGCGAGATTTTCCTGCTTCGTAATGCACGATTTTACCGGATGGATATTGGGTCGTGCTTTTTTCCGTTCCGCCAATCATTCTGCCAACAAAAACTGTTTTTGCCCTGCCATAGGCTTCACAAAGGGATAGATCCTTGCACGAACAGCCGTAGGCTGTGTCAGCAAAGGCAACAAACAGCAGGGAAAGAATCGCAATCATGAATTTGGCTGTTGGCTTCATAAACTTCCTCCGTGAGTGAAAACGACCTCAGATTGGAAAGGCGCTCCAATCTGAGGCAAGGGTCTTTGTCTGCTACTTTTTCGTGTAGCGGCATTTCGAGTTGTCGGCTTTCAGGTAATACGACTTGAAGTTCGTCGCTTTCGCGTCCATGCAGCCGACCAGATTCAGCAATTCGACTTTGCGGAATTCAATCGGATGGCTTTCGCTTTGCAGTGAAATGTAGCCTTCGCTCAAAAGCATGCCGTCTTTTTTGACTGCCGGGTCGTGGCCGCTGACGTTGCCGCCGCCGATTTGCGGTTTTTCGTAACTCAGAACGGTTTCGCCGTTGACCATGTGTTTGATCTGTTTGTCGCCATCCACCAGGATTTCAGCGCGCACCCATTGGTCGCCGTCGTACGTTTTCGATTTGGAGTTGATGCAATGCGGCGTGAACAGTTTTCCGTCCATTTCGACGTTGGTTCCGGGCGTGCAAAGGTTCGCCGTCGTGCGCGGGCCTTTGCCCAATCCGCCCAGCAATTGCGCTTCAATGGAAATGGGGAAGTCCTGATCCTTGCCCATGCTTTCGGGCGATTGGCAATGAAGCATGATGCCGCTGTTGCGCGTCGCCCAGCCGGGGCCGCCGGGACACTGTTCACCTACGAAACGATATTCGGCGGCGATGATGTAATGCGAAAACTTCTCCTTGAAAAACATGTGGCCGAAGCGTTCGTTATATTGGTCGTATTTTTCGTAGCCGACTCTGATGACGCCATTTTCCACGCGGAAGGTGTTGCCGAAATTGTCGCCCAGCGCATAGCCGCGAATTTTGATCTTCCAGTCTTTCAGGTCTTTGCCATTGAACAATTGCCGCCATTCTTTTTTGTCGGGATCGTTTTTGGCTTTCTGGGCGTGCGTGGTGGATGTCGGGGATTGGGACGCCAAAACTGCCAGCGAAATGTATAAACAAGCAGCGGCGCAATAGCGCATGCGTTTCATGGTTTGTCTCCTGAAAGTAAAAGGTTTTCCACGAAGCCTTACGAAGCCTTACGAAGACTCGCGGAAAAAAGCGGAGCATTTTCTTCCGTCTTCGTGTTTTCTTCGTGTAACTTCGTGGAAGAAAAAAAACTATTTCAGCCGAAGCAATCGCTCGGCGTTTTGGTGATACACCTTCTTCAAAATCCGATCCGGCAAGCCGATGCCGTAAATGCGCCAGCGGCCTTGCGGCGGAATCGGCGCCGGAGCGTAATCGAAATACTCGTCTTCGGTTTCCAAAAAGCGGTAGTAAATCTCGTAGAGCTTTTCGCCGAAAATCTGTTGCGGCGTTTCTTTGCCGTAAGGTACGGCGTCGGTGCCGAACAAAATTCGATCCTGGTATTTATCGAAAAACTTGCGTGCGGCGCGCGGCTGCCGACCGAGTTCGCCGATGCGCGCGCCAAATTCCACCGCGATGTTCGGGTGCCGATCCATCCATTCCGAAACCCAAGCCAAATCTTCGGCGTTGCCGACGTGCAAAAAGACGAACTGGGTTTTCGGATGCCGAGCCACGACGCGCAAACGGGCTTCGTGCAATTCGCGGTTGCTGGGAAAGTCTCTGCCGTGAAATGACCAGTCGGGATGTGCGTTGAGTTCTTCAAAGCGTTCGTTGAAGCGGTCAATCGGCAAAAAGAAGGCTTCCGGATCGGACGTGTGAATCGCCACCGGAAACTTCGCCGCGGCGCAGGCTTCCCACATCGTGTCGAAGCGGCGGTCGTCAATCGCCACCAGCTTGCCGGTTCCCGCCGGTTCGCGCAGAAACAGTCCCAACGTCTTCAGCACCTTCAAGCCTTTTGCGCCAAGCTTCGCCGCGCGTTCGATTTGCTCCGCCTGGAATTTTGAATAACCCGGTTCAGCGGATCGTTTGAACCACGGTTCGGTGAAAGTGATGAACCGGTCAGGATTCGGTTTTTGCCAGTAGTTCAGGTTTTCTTCCAATGCTGCGCCGTATCCGCCGGTCAAGTTGACCATCGCGCGGATGTTTTTGCTGTCCATCACCGGCAGGATTTCTTCGCGTTTGGCACGGAAGTTCGCCTTTTCAGTTGGACCGGAAGCGTTCGTGAACGACAGGTGTGTGTGAAAATCTATGACCGGAAAACGCGCTCGTGCCACGTGGGTTTCTTTGACGTGGAGCATGCTTTTCGGTTCGTACTCATTGATCGGCAATGGTTGTGGCCTTTTGTCCTGTTGCTGTGCCGACAATTTGCCGGATGCCAACGCGGCCAGCGCCCAGGCTTGCAGCCATTCTCTGCGAGTTGTGTTGCTCATCGTGATGAATCCTGATTTGTGGTTTCTTTGTTCGGAATGCGGCGCATTGTAAGTGCGAGTTGCGCGCTTGTCCAAGTTATTGCGCTTCGCAGGGGAGTCGGCTAGATTACGCCCGCATTGGGGCAAAGAAAGCTGTAACTGCCCCAAGCGTTTTTCGGTCTTAAACTGCGAGCAAAAATGCTTTGCTCACCGATTTCAACCCTTCCGAAAACTCAAAACTGATTTCATCAAAAGACAGGAGCTACTTCAGTGATGAAGCGCAATTCCTTATTTGTATTTGCCTGTATTGCAATGCTGAGCGTGGCGGCTTTGGTGGCTGTTCGAACCGGTTCAGCGCAATCACAGGGCGAAGCGTATGCAATTCGCGGCGGTACGGTGGTCACCGTTACCGGAGCCGTCATTCAAAAAGGCACGGTCGTTGTTCGCAACGGACTGATTCAAGCCGTTGGCGTGGATGTTCAAATCCCTGGTGATGCACGCATCGTGGATGCCACGGGAATGACCGTTTATCCCGGCTTGATGGATTCTCACACGTCGCTTGGCGTTCGTCAGGAAACTCCTGCCGGAGGGCAAGGTCGCGGAGGCGGAGGCGCACCGCCAACCGATCCCGCACAGTTCTTTCTGGCACAAGTCGCCGCGCAATCGGCGCAACCTTCGAGCACAGGATTGTTGCCGGAAATCAGTGTGGTGGATCAAATGCAATCGGTGAATGACACGACGTTTGACACGCAACGAGCAGCCGGATTCACGACAGTGCTGACGGTTCCGCGCAATGGAGTCTTTCAAGGGCAAAGCGCCATCATCAATTTGGGAACCGAAGCGGCTGAAAAATTGATTTTGAAAGCTCCTGTGACGCTGAATGCCACCTTGAGCAGTGGACGCGGATTTGGCGGAAGTTATCCCGGTTCGCCGATGGGCGTGATTGCGTTTTTGCGCCAGTCGTTTTTGGACGCACAGCATTACCGCGAAGAATGGAGTCGGTACAGCAAAAATCCACGCGGAGTGCAGCGGCCTCAAGTGAACAAATCGCTGGCCGCATTGCAGCCGATCATCAACGGCGAAATGCCGTTGGTCATCACCGCCAATTCGCAACGCGAAATCGAACGCGCCGTCGCCTTGGCCGAAGAATTCAAACTGAAACTGTATGTTTCCGGCGCGACGCAAAGTTACATGATCGCCGATTGGCTGAAATCAAAAGGCGTGACCGTGTTGCTCAGCCTGAGTTATCCGCAAAAGCCAGCCGGATTGGAAGACCCGGAAAGCGAATCCCTGCGCACCTTGCGCGAACGCGCCGACGCGCCGAAAGCAGCGGCGGCTTTGCAGAAAGCCGGAGTTCGTTTCGCGTTCACGTCGGGCACATTGGCGCGTCCGACGGATTTTGTCGTCAATGCGGCGCGCGCCATTGAAGCCGGTTTGCCCAAAGACGAAGCCTTGAAAGCGATGACGATTTATCCGGCGCAAATCTTTGGGCTCAACGAACAACTCGGCAGCATCGAGAAAGGCAAGATCGCCAATCTGATCGTCACCAGCGGAGACCTGTTTGCCCGCGACACCAAAGTCAAACACGTGTTTGTGGATGGCAAACATTTCGAAATCAAAGCCGAAGCTCCGCCACAACGTCCGGGCGGGCCTGGTGGACCTGGTGGCCCCGGCGGAGGTAGAGGCTCTGGCGGCGGAGGCCGCCCGGGTGTAGGCGCTCCGCCCAACGAAGCTTCAACTGGAGCAGGACTGGCAGCCGGTTCGTGGACGCTGACAGTGAATTCCCCTCGTGGTGAGATGAAGATGACCGCCAATCTGCAACAGAACGGCGAAGCTGTCACAGGCGAATTGAATCTGCCTTTCGGCGCGGCTCCGATCACCAAAGGTTCGATCAAGGGCAACGACATCGAACTGGAGTACACCGTTAGCACACCCAACGGCCAAACGATGACCGGAACGCTGAAAGGCAAAATCGAAGGCACTTCGATCAGCGGCCAGATGGGAATGATGGGGCGCAATTCGGATTTCACCGGCAGCAAAACGCCGAAAGAAATGTAG
>JAEUQP010000241.1 GCA_016789645.1 Acidobacteriota bacterium
GCGATTTGTGGCGGCCCGAAGCTGCGCCCCAGATCGAGCGTGATGACGGCAACCGATTTCCGTCCATCGTCCAACACCAACACGCGAGCAAACAATGGATCGAGTTTGCCATTGGCCGGCCCTGACCGATCAAAATATCCCCACAAATCCACGCCCAGCGGCGGCGTGATGTCTACGCGAGAAACTCCGGCGCGCAGGTTTTGCGCGTTGCCAGCCAGCGCCAGCGAACAAAACAGAATCAGCAAGGAAAAGGTATTTCGCATTGTCTTTTCTCAAAAGCTCGGTGACTTTTTCAATTTGCCCATCAAGGTGAACAGGTTGACGATGTGGCGGTCAATCATCGCTTCGCCTGCACCGACTTCGATGGTGGTGTTGTACCCTGCCCCGTACCCGCCTTCAGTGGCGGCTTTCAGCGCAGGCACATAGCCGATCCATTCGCCACCCGCGCTGTACGTGTAACCAAACAAAAACGTATTGGCGATTTCCGATTTGTCGCGCAAGGCAATCTGCAAATCCACGAACGGTTCGCCGGGCACGGTGGCAATGGCGATGGAGTTGTTCAGCAACAATGTCGTCAATCCGGCTTTGATGGTTTTTGTTGCGTCCCAACGGTCGCGGAACTCTTTGACTTCGGCGATGGCTTGAAGTCTTGACGAAGCGTTGGCGGTCGGTTTCAGCTTGCTTGCGACCTTCAACACTTCGGCGGCCAACTCATTGCCAGTCTTTTCAGCTTCGCCAAACCCGTTTTCGGCAACAGGTTGTTTGTCGTGGTACGGATTGATGTCGCCCGCGCCTCCCTGCACAAACAGACACAGCGCGCCGGGCAATGCTTGTTCGATGCGTTGCCGCAGATAACCGGGATAATCGGCTGAAATCTGGCGATTGTCCGGCCCCAACACGACAGCGTGACAAGCGTAATTCACCAACACCACGCGCGGTTTGCCGGTTTCATCATCCACACGAATCACGCCTACGGTTGGATCAATTGGCGAAGTCGGCTGGCGTTCGGCGTTGCGCCAGAGCATCGTCACTTTGCCGTCGGCAGCTACTTTGCGGCGATTGTGGCCGAGATAGATTTCGCCGAAGCCCGCGGCGATGCGAGCCGTGAAAAGTTTTCTCGAGGCTTCTTCGATGGCGTTGAGGATTTTGTCTTCGGTTTCGGCGAACCAGGAACGGTCAGGTTTTGGCCAGCTTTTGTCTTCCCAGGTCATTGGGCCGGAATGGTTGTGCGTAACAGAGATCAACACGTGATCGGCCAGTTTGCGTTGTCGCGCCAAATTGACGATTCGTTCAGAAGGAAATGACCGCAAATCGCAACTAACGATGGCCACGCTGCCGCCTTCGGTTTTCAGCAACAACACCGTAGCAAACAATGGGTCATGAACGCCTGTTGACGGCCCTTGCCGAGCGGCATATCCGCCCATGGGGAATCCGACCGGTGGCGTGATTTCGACGCGCGCAACTCCGGCGGAAAGTTCGGCAGCAACAACCAGAGACGTCGCTACGCACATCAACAACAAGGCCTGAACAGCAAGCTTGATCGCTTTCATCGCTCTGAAAATTCCTATTTGGTTTTTGATATTGAAACTTCGGAGCGCGCAGTATGCGCTAATCGCCGACTGCCGCCAACTGTTGCTGCGCGGTGACCAGCGGCAGTGAAATTTGGAAGATTGTGCCTTCGCCCGGCTGGCTTTCGACGGCGATATGCCCGCCGTGGTCGCGGATGATGCCGTAACTGACTGCCAGACCAAGTCCTGTGCCTTTGCCAATTTGTTTGGTGGTGAAAAACGGGTCGTAAATTTTGGCCAGATGGTCAGCGGCGATGCCAATGCCGGTGTCACGAAAACTGATGATGATCGAATCCAGATTGGCTTCGGTGGCGATTTCCAGACGTCCGCCATTGGGCATGGCGTCCCGCGCGTTAAGGATCAGATTCATGAACACTTGTTGCAGCTTGGCCGCGTTGCCCGGCGCGAATGGCAGGCTAGGTTCGTAATTGCGCAGGACTTCGATTTCTGTGTTGCGAAGCTGCGCTTCCAGCAATTGAATCGTGTCATCCAACACTTGATTCAACGCCACAGGAACCAGACGGGAATCGCTGACGCGTGAAAAATTGAGCAGGTTGTTGACGATGGACGAAGCGCGCGAAGTCTGGCGATGAATCTTTTCCAGCAATTGATGGCGCGGATCATTTTCGGGAATCTGCTGCATCAACATTTGCGAATAGGACGAAATGCCGGTCAGCGGAGTGTTCACTTCGTGCGCGACGCCTGCGGCCAGCAAACCAATCGAAGAAAGTTTGTCGGATTGCTGCAACTGTTCTTCTAACCGAATCCGTTCGGTGACGTCTTCGATGGCCACCAGTGTGCCTTCGATTTCCGAGGTTTTGCTTTGCAACGGAGCCAGCGAAATGTTCAGTGTCAGTTCGCGGTCGGCGGCGGAGCGAGCGCGGAATTTATAAATGTTGACCGGTTCGCCAGCAGACCCGTTGGCAAAGGCGTTGGTGTTGTACGAACCGTTGCCGTTGCCATTTCCATTCACGCCGTTGGAATGTGCGCTCTTCCACTGACTCCGAGCCATCAGTTCGCGCAAGGCGCGCAGCATTTCAGTATCAAACACTTCGGTGATGCGGCGACCAATCGTTTCGTCGCGGCGAAGTCCATAAATGTCTTCCAGTGCGCCGTTCCAGTTGGTGATCCGTCCGGAAAAATTGATAACCATCACACCGACATTGATGGATTCGATGATGTTTTCGTTGAACTCTTTCAACCGAGCCAGTTCTTTGGCGCGCGTGGCCTGTTCTTCTAACAACAAGGCATTTTCAATCGCTACGGCCACGTATCCGGAAATCGCGCGCAGCAGATCGGTGTCTTCCGAAGAAAGCAACGCGCCGTCGGTGGATCGTCCAAGCGCCAGCACGGCGACAATCCGCGACCGCGAACCGCACGGCACAAAGTAACTGAACAAGCGGCGCGAAAGAGATTCATCCGGCGTAATCAATCGCCCGGTGATGGCGTCTTCTTCGGCGTCAGAGCTTTCAACGCGAACGATGCCCGAACTGTCTGTGCGGTCACGCAACAGAGCCAGGAAATCGGCCGGCAGGTTGATTTCACGTTCAACCCCTTCTAAACGAGCCGCACGAAATCCCGATGGTTCGTGACGGTCTTCGACAAAAATCGCCAGCCGTTCAACCGAAAAGACTTCGCGCAATCGTCGCATCAAACTGTCCAGCAGAGGCTCCAGTTCGGTCGTCGAAGCCAGCGTGCGTCCGAAATCCTGCAACGTCACCCGGTAATCGTATTTTTCGCCATAAAAGATGCGGTCAATCCGTTCCTGCAACCAGTTTTTGACCGGCGCAAATAACATGGCCAGAACCGACATGGCGATAGCGGCAATCAACAACGATGCTTCCTGCGACAATTGCAACCGCAACGATTCGTAACTGACCGCCATTACCGTACCGAACAACGCCGCCACCGAAAGCGTGGCGATGATGTACGCGAACGAACGGCGCATCACCACATCCACATCGGTCAGCCGGAACCGCGCGATGGAATATCCGAGCGTCAACGGAATCAACGCCAGCGGCAACAACGAAATCAGTTCCAGCGAATTCGATACCGCCGACTCCGTAAAAAATGATGGCAGGTAAAACGCGGCAAACAACGCCGACGCCACGCTCATGCCCCACATCACCCATTTCAATTGCTGGCGAATGACGATGTTCGGAGCTTGGCGGAACGTGCGAACCAGCATGAAAGCGCTGGCAAGCAGTGAAGCGGCAAAGAAGAACAGTTCGGTTTTCGACAACCACGTCCGGGCATTGAGCGGTGAGACCGGCAACAGATTGCGCAGCGCGGAAAATCGCAGCCAGATTTCCGCGGCAATCAACATTGCGGACGGCAGGTACAGCCCTCCAACCAGCCAGCGTCGCCGTGAAAAGAGTTGCGCTCGCGCCGGGTAAATCGCCGCAAAATGAACGAACATCGGCGCCAGCAAAATCAGCGCAACGACATCCGCAAAATCAATCGCCTTGTCGAACTGCATGCGCATTTCTTCCGTCGGGCTGTAAAAATGCGCCACAAACGCCAACAGACAAAGCAGAAAGAAATGCGTGACATAAGGCGCGCGCCCTTGCCGCAGCAAAAAGTAAATTCCGATCGCCAGATAAATCAGCCCAACTACAGCCAGATACAGCCCACGCAATGTGTTCGTGGGACGGGGCACCAACTTCAAATCGGCGACGCCTTCCCGCATGGCGATATCGCCTGTGTCGTTGCGTTTTTCGATCCAATAACTGAGCGTCGCCGGATTGCGATCCCCGGCGCGATCTTTCGCCAGATCAAGGTAAATTTGCACGTGCTGAGCTTTTTCGACGACTTCAAAATCGTCGCCGGTGCCGGTGGGACTGATACCGATCAGCACGTCGCCTCGGCGAATGCTTTCTTTTGCCGCCGGACTGCCCGGTTCAATACGGTCGGCGACAACTCCCAACTCCGCGTCATCGCGCCAGACGACACCATCGGTCAGCACGACTTTCTGATTCAACCGGTCGCGCAAATTGAACGCGCCACTGGCCAACGCCAACAAGGCGATGAACAGCAGCAGCAGTGTGCGCGTAGTTACCCGATTTGTTCCGATTTGGGGTGTCACTGATTTCTCAATCGTTCGTTGTTCTCAGCAAACCGTATTACCAGCGGAAAGCCAATCCTCCGCGAACCGAACGGCGCACACGCGAAGCAATCAGTTGAATTGATCCGTCTTCGACGCTGGCCGGTTGATCCAGCAAATTGCGCGCATCCACGATGGCTTGCCAGCGAACCGGCAAACCGAAGTTCGGCAAATCCTGTGTCACGTAAATGTTGATGTTCGGATCGTAAACGCTCATTTGGCCCGCGAAGGGGTCAATCGCAAACACAACCGCCGAAGGCGATAGTCGAATGACGGTCGAAATCCGCGTGCCCGTGCGATGAGTGAAATCCAGATCGAGTTTGGCGGCTGCCACCTGGAAAAATCCGTTGCGGAACAATCGTCCCGGCGTAATGGTTGCCAGTGATTCGTGGCTGAATCGTTCGCCGCGTCCGAAACTGTAACCGAAAGAAGTCGTGACGTAATCGTTGAAACGGCGGTTGTACATCAGCCGAATGCCGCGCGCGGCTCCATTCATGGCGGCAACCTGATTGGCCACCTGCCGAAACGTCTGCTGCATTTCCGGGGAAGATTCCAACGGCAAAGCCAACACTCCCACTCCGTGACCGGAAATCATGTCGTAAAACGCCGATGCCGCCACCGACGAATTGCCTTCGCCAAAGACACGCTCGAAACCGGTTTCAAACCGCTGGCTGCGATCCAGAATCGGCGATCCGGCAAAAGCGATTTCCGCAGCCGAAGTGGCAAAGGATGCTTGCAGATTCTCCGTATCGAAATTTTCGGGCGATTGATTTTGATGGTCGGAGCCAGGCGTGATGGCGGCGTTCAATTTCAACCGTGACGTTGGCGAATATTGAACGGCAAAGCGCGGCAAAATGCTGTCTCGTTGTCTGGCAACAGAACCGACAAACCGCGAATAATCAAATCCGTAAATCAGCAGCAAGGGTTGAAAGACCTGTGAAGAAACGGTCGCTGAAACCGAAAGCTGTTCCAGAGATTGGGCGGTTCCAGCGCGCAAGGTATTTTGGTGAAGGGCAGGCGGATTACTACCATCAAACACATCGTTGCCGATCACATCCGGTTCCATCCCTGCTTTTCGACCGAGCACAGTCTGACCATAACCAACTGCGGCAGTAACCTGATGTTTGTCGCTGGGACGTAAGGTCGCCATCGCCGTCAATCGTTGTGGAGCCATTTGCCCGGCTCCGCGCTGTCCAATCACCGCCATTTCAAAGTTGTGCCCGAACGATCCGGAGACGGCAAAGTTGGTTCCGTAAAAACTGGACGCCGGAACACCCGCCCGCGAAGCCGAACCGACAGCCACGAATTGGGCTGCGCCATGAATGACCGGGCGATTCGAAGCTACATCTGACTGCGAAGCTCTTTCCGCATCCAGATCAACGACATCATCCACTTCTTCGGTCAGGTTCATCGCATGTCGCGGCGCGCCACGAGCAATCCAACGATAATCGTCGCTGTCACCGCGACGCTGCACCAGCGTGTCTTCGCGTTTGAGCGAAAAGTCGTGTTTGACATGAGACGTGTTGTCGAGAAACACATTCGTCACACGCGGCACAAACCCTTCGGCAAATGCGCGCAACCGATAAACTCCCGGCGTAATGCCAGCCGAAAAGCGACCTTTGGCATCCGTGCTAACGCGTTTCAGCTCCTTGCCACGATGCCGGGATTCCATCAACGCAACCACCGCGCCGATCAACGGCGCGCCGCGTTCATCTTTCACTGTCCCGGAAACGATAGCCAGCACCGGAGCCGCCGCGACCGCAGCAAATGCACGATTGCCATCAGCTTCATTCAGTGCCGGAGTGACTGAAAAGGAACTCAGCACACAGCCAGCCAGTAATACTTGCAAAGCCTTCTTCATAAAACGTCCGCCTTTCAAAAACAGCGGTCAACGCCACTGCAGGGCAAAGGGGAAAGCACCAGTTGTTCTCTTCAAATCCCAGTCGGTATGTCTGGTGATGTATGAACGTTTGATTCTGGACGGATTGTCGAATATTTGCGGATGAGGTGTCAATCTCATCAAAACGCTTGACAGTATTAAGGTCGAGGCGTACATTCCGCGCCAACATCAAAACGAAGCAACGAACTTCGATACACAACACGCTCCTGAGTGGCATCGGGAAGAGCGTGACTCCAAACCAAAACTTACTGATTTAGCCCCTGCTCGTTTATCTATTTTCCTTCACGTGGGATTGCGCCTGAGCGCATCGAATTCAATTTCAAAAATAATTGTCTTTATAACTCGACGACCTGGGTTGTGGATGAAGGTCGTTTGTGAGCGTTTTATGCGTTTTCCTACCACCCTGAACACTACCACCAAAACAAGCTGCATCAGCAGCCCTACGACAACTGACTGACAACCACCCTGAATCCCACCAAACACAGAACCTCTTCCCCAAACCGCAAGGTTTGGGGAAGAGGCCCCACAACTCTCTGTCAGTCAATTTCCCAGCGAATCATTCAATCCAGCCAGTCGAAAGCTCTCCCAATCAGCAGTTCACGCATTTCTGCGTGATGGGTGTTTTTCATCGCCACCAGACGAGTGGTCAACTGATTTTTCTTGGCTAACTCCGCTACGGCGTCTGCATTGTCATAGGACATTAGGAATTCTCCAGCCAACGACGCCGTCACTGTAAACAAGGCTTCGTGGTCTATTTCGTTGTGAGCGTACAACCGTTTGCCAGCCTTCTTCCCATCAACGGTATAAGGCGGATCAATAAAAAAGGCCGCTCGCTGGAGTTTCGCGTGCTGGCGCAGAACCGAAATTCCATCTCCTTCGACAAACTCAATTTTGTCATTCAGCGATTCAATTCCAAGAATTCGCCGCTTCAAGGTTTGAGGGTACCAACGCGATTTGATGCCTTTGCCATTTTCACCGTGTTTGATAAGCCCCGCTCCAGGCGCAAGGATTCCGCCGTGAGCAATACGGTTTTTGAGAATGGTTTGAAAAGCCATTTCACGCATTGAACTGGGAGGTTTAGAAAACACAAGAGCAGCATTTTCATGTGTCAGGTCAAAAGAAACGATTTGTTCGGCCAACCAGGCAGCTTCTCCGCCAAGTATGGTTTGCCAAACCGCTGCTACTTGCTGGTCGAGTTCAACAAGCAGCACCCTCTCAGCCAGATTTTCAGCCGCCACTGTCAAGCCAATAATTCCGCCGCCAGCAAATGGCTCAACAAACAAAGTCGGGCGAAAGCTAAGACTCCTAAGCCACGCTCTGACATAGGGCACAAGCCAAGTTTTGCCACCTGGATAACGAAATGGGCTGAGTTGAGACACTGATGCCACGTTGATGACAGGCGCAGAACGCTCCAATCCAAACAGGGTTTGTTGTTTTGGTACAGGCATGTTCAAGACAAAATTATATCGCCAAGAATCGGGGCTTCCGGCGAATTCCCTTCCAGACGTGCATCCAGCTTTTCCTGCAAATGATGAATAAAGTCTTCAACGGCACCAGCTTCCGCCTTTGTGATCTGGTTCAGAGCCGAGTCAAATTCTGTATACACAGTTTTATGAGGAGTGAGATCAAAAGCCTGCCGCTGCTCATTCAGCTTCAGATCGTAAACCAGCCAAGCAATGTCGGCGTCCTTCTTGGCCACTTCTTTCAGACTTGGCAGCGTCTCGTAAAAGCCTCTGTCAATTGCAACGGCCTGCTTCTTTTTCCAGGCTTTCAAAATCCCGCCTTTGAAAATCATCTGGGGAGCTAGTCGCTTTCTGGATGAGGACAAATAATCGGGGCGCGGATAATTCTTTTCCTGCGTCCAATCGAGATCAGTCACCGTCGAGTCATTCATGAACTTTTCAAATGGGCGACGGATATTTCCTGAAATGTAAACTGCCTGCACTTCAAGCGAGCCAAAATCCAGAATTCGCCCTCGCTCGTCATAAGCCACCAACACAACATCAATGTTTCCTGCGGAGCGCCCGTTCCGATCATTGATTCGAACTTCAGTCAGCGAAGTCCACTTTGCCCCTTTCGGAAAAAAGAAATCGGACGCGTGTTCTGCAATCAACCAGTTTTCACGAAAACGAATCGGACACGTGACGGTTGCATTATGGTCGTCGTAAATGCTGCAAACGCCGAGTGGGTCATTAGCTTTGTCTTTCGTGCAATTGGGCACACGATTATTAAACGGACAAAGCCTGTGATCACGATAGCGATTCGCCAAATCAGAGTGATTCGTGATGGGAAAACCAAAAACTTCTGCTAACGGATGATTTGGCAAAAAAACCTCCATTATTTTGTTCCGCTCGACGCGCCGAAGGTCTGCGCCATCGCTTTTGCTCGTTTCATTTCCGGCAAATCGGCGTCGGCTTTGGCCCAAGCCTTCAGGAATTTGGCGTAGTTGTCGCGCGCATCGGCGTCTTTGCCCAACGCCTGCTGCGCTTGCACCAAGCCAAAGTACGCGCGCCCGCTGCCGGGATCGCGTTCGAGCGCCGCGCGGAAAAATTCTTCCGCTTCTTTCCAGCGTTTCAGTTCAACGCAAACCTTTCCGGCGACTTCTTCCATCGGCACTGGGTACAGCGGAGGTTCGGAATAACCGAGTTTGATTTCTTCTTCAATGGCTTCTTTCAGCTTGGCGATGGCGTCGTCGGCTTTGCCTTCGCGGGCGAGCAGGCGCACCTGGATTTCCAGCGGCGCGACATTCAACGCCCGAAGCTGTTGCCGCTGGCGACCGGCTTGCGGCAAATCTTTGGCTTTGCCGAATTTGTCTTTCAGCCAGGCGATTTCGCGTTCCAACGTGTCCAGTTTTGATTTCGTCGCGGCAACATCGCCTTTGCCCAGCGAAGCGATGGCTTGTGCGTAATACCGCCAGGCTTTGAAGACTTCAAAAACACTTTCGTCGGGCAAGGATTTGCCATCCAGAATTTCGTCGAACTTTTCGAAGCGAACTAGTGCCCGCAACATCGAAATGCGTCCTTCGAGCGCGGTGCGCGATTTCATTTCATTGGGAGCCTTGGTCGCATCCAGCAATTCCTGACTGACGCGAATGGCATCACGGTATCGCCCTTGGTAACCGTAAACCGTCGCCAGAAAGTGAACATTGTGGCCGTATGGCCCGGCAGCGTGATCCGTCTCTTCCTGGTTGTCGCGGATGTAAGCGCGATCCACTTCGGCGGAACCTTCAAACGCTTTGGCGGCATCATCCCAACGATCCACGTGCACATAAGTGTGGCCGGGCATGTGAACCGCGTGACCGACTTTCGGAGCCAGCGAGCCATACACATCCGCCGAAGGCACTCCGTCTTGCGGACGTTTGCCGGATTCGGTCGCATGAATCATGTAATGGTGCGCCGCCAAATGATTCGGCGATTTGGCCAACACCAGTTGCAACATCGTTATGGATTCGACCGTGCCCGGTCGCGGTGAGCCATCGCGTTCGTAGCCGGACATCAACGCCAATGCCAGAAACAGTTTGGCTTCCAGGTCGTCGGGGTAAAACGCCACAAGTTTTCGCATGGCATTTTGGTATGCCGAGCTTGCACCGAGAAAGCCATTGTTTTGAATCGTCGTGCGCTCGCCTTTGTAACGAGCTTCGACGGCTTCGATGTAAAGCTGCTCACGTTCGCTGACTTTGGGCGCAAGTTCTTTGGCGCGTTTGATCGCGGCATCGCGCCTGGCTTCGTTAACCGCCGCCATGGCAATTCCCCACTGCGCCATCGCGCAATCGGGATCAAGCTGTGCGGCGCGCTCGAACGACCGGTCGGATTCGTAAAACCAGAACGAATGCAGCAACGCCAAGCCTTGATTGAAAAATGCCTGGGCTTCTGCCGATTTGGTCGTCACAACCATCTGAACGTTGCCGTAACCAGCTTTCAACGTCGCCGGTTTGTCCGAGGCTTTGGTGGCCGTCGGCGTATGGCAAACAACAGTGTTGTCTTTGGGAGCTTGGGCGGTCTGCGCCTGAACAGCAAGCGAACCCAAGAGCAAAACACCAACAACTGCGAACAAGCGATTTTTCATAGCGGCTTCCTCCCGGAAAACTGGGTTTACTGTGATGGAATTGCTGCGGGCGCTTCGTCACGAACGAAGAGCATCAATTCGACTCCCGGTCGAAGTTTGTAGGTTCGGGAACTGGCGCGCCAACCCGTAACTCCGACCAGATTCGCTTGCTGATCGGCGTGCGCCAAAATGATCGGTTGCGAAATGGCAGGTGCACTTCCCGGTTCGCCCGGCCATCGTCCTGAATAATCCGTGCCGGGATAATCGCGCAAGTACCACGGCAAAGGCCAGTGTTCGGGCGACGCGACATAAATTCCAGTTTTCTTTTTGGTTGGAAAATTGTCCGCTTCACGTTCGAGCAACCGAATCAGGTCTAAAAACTCGCGATCCGTTTGGGCGTAGACGTAGCCATACGTCCCGTCCACATAGGGTTTGAATTCCCGCTTTTTCCCATATTGGGCGAAATATCCGGTTTCGTTACCGTTGTCATCGTACTTTACAAAATTCACTGTCCAGGAAACTTGCCCGCAAACAAATAGTACAGCGACAAAACCCGCAATACAGATCATTCGCCACGCCAGTTTCGACGACAGACGGAAAAGCTGCTCAGCAGCGTACCCGCAAACCAGCGCCATCGGCACGACAAAGCTAATCATCAGCCATGGGGTTTTGTACGGAATCACCGAATACGCCAGCGTCATTCCCAACGTCCAGGCTCCGGTGAACAACCAGAACCGATTGCCTCGCCAGAGGATGAACACTCCAGCCAGCAGCGAACCGATGACCAGCGGCAATTCCAGCTTGAGCAAAATCCCCAGGTAATACCAGAAAATTTTGACGTGATCGTTGCTGCTACGCTCTTCCGTCCAATGCGCGATGGAACGGAAAAAATCCGTGACGCCCTGCCAATTGTTGAACAGCGACGAATACAAAAAGATGTGAATGAACACGACGATGATCGTCGCAGCCGTTGCGTGATCCAGGGTCGGCAACACAGAAGCGGTATCGGCTCTCAGCGCTTTGACAAACGCGGCTGGCGTCAATTGATGCTGTTGAATCAATCGCTTGACCGCATCCCAGATTGCGGCGCAAACGATGGCGACCAAAAACACTGCGACGGTAATGACCGAAGTTTCTTTGGTCGTCAGCAACAACCCGGTCGAAACTGCCGCGAGCGCCAACCAATGGAATTTTTTGTCTTCGGCATAGCGCCAAAACCCTACGACCATTCCCAGCGAAAAACAGCCAAACGACATTTCGTGAATGAAATAGCGCGAGTAAAAGACCAAACACGGCGACAACGCCACACCAAACGCCGCCACGCAAGTTCCAACAGCTCCCAATTGGCGGCGCAGCAACCACACCAGGGCAATCGTCAACATTCCGAACAGCACTGGCGTCAGTCGCAACGCAAAATCGTTTTCGCCAAACAGCACCACGGCAACCAGCGCAAAGTAATAGAGTGACGGGCCGTGATAATTGGTCGGATCGTATTTGTACTGGTGGTTGCGGACGAGATTGAGCATGAAATGCCCATTGACGCCTTCATCGTGATGAAAGGGTTTCATGCTGAGGTCGGAAAAGCGAAACCAGGCTCCGACCAGCAAAGCGGCAACAAATACCGCGATGCAAACATATTTTTCGATGGACGATTCAGCGGAAGGTTCGGAAAGCTGATTGATTTTGTCTTCAGACATAAACGAAAAGGAAAACGGCTGTTCAAAAGCATCAGCAGTCAACGTAAAAAGAGGCAGGCGATCAACTGACCACCTGCCTCTCCATTTGTTACGGCTTAGGAGCCGGAAACCTTACTGCTTTTTGGCAGCAGGTTTCTTGGCCGGGCGGCGTCCGCCTTTTTCGGGCGTCACGTCGCCAACCGTAGCCGGAGCCGGACCTTCGGGCATAATTCCATTGGAAGGAACCAGCCAGATACGGACTTGCGTGTCAGCCGACGTACCACCGTCGCGAACGACAATGCGGTTGGTGTCAATCGCCGTGCCGAGTTTGCCATCGGCCAGACGATCACGGACATTCTTCGCACGATCCAGACTGATCTTCGCCGGTTTTTCCTTCTCGCCGCGGTAGCCGTCAATGACGACCTTGGCGCCAGGATCGGCTTGCAGAGCCGGGATCACCTTGTTGGCCAGGATGTCCTTGCAAGCATTGTCAACGCGCGTTGCGTTCTTCTTGAACGTCACGCAGTTGTCAATCACAGACGGTTTCGGTGTTGGCGGCGGCGGAGGCGGCGGCGGAACCTTAACGCTGGTGCGCGCCGTGCCACTGGCCGAACAGCCACCGACATCAGAAACAGCCTTGACCGTCACTTCGATGGTCGTGCCACCAGGAACGCCAGTCGTGTCGAGCGTCGCGCTCAAACCGCTGCCACTGAGGTTACCAGCCGACGTTGACCACTGATATTGAACGTTGCCGTAGTTGCGTCCACCGGTTACGCCGGAAGTCGAGAAGTTGACCTTCTCACCCGCGTCAACTGATCCAGAACTGACGTTCACGTCCAGATTCGGGCCAAAGCAAACCGTGAGCGGCGGGCAGGCGGTGACGCGAATCGTCTTCGAATCGAAGGCGATGCATCCGCAACCGTCGTCCACTTGAACTGTGATGGTGTAATCGCCAGGAGCCAGACCAGTGGTGTCAAACACCGTGTTCGCACCGTCGCCGGTGACGCGGCCACCACTCGAACTCCAGGAATAAACCAGCGCATCGCCATCCGGATCGGACGCCGTCGCGCGCAGATCAACTTTGTCGCCCGCACAAACCGTGCTGGCGGATTCGCGCAACAGGTCGTTCGAACCTTTGCTGACGTTGCCCAAGGCCAACGCCACGGTGGGCGGCTGGTTGGGCAGCAAGGGTTCTTCGCGTTTGTTGACGTGCCCGATGGACAATCCGGCGATAAAACCATTCGGGCTATGCCGGCTGTTGAGTTCGGAGAACCAGTTCAAATGACGTTGATAGGCCGCGCTGATTGAAAGCCAGCGAGTCGGGAAGATACGAGCACCAGCGACGAAATCAACCGGGCTGTTCCGCAACAAGCTGGGCGTGCGCGAACCGACATAATGAGTGCCGCTGACTTCAGCAATGAGCTGCAGGTACTGGCTCAGCGGGAAATCAACACCAACGCCGGAGCGCAGTTCATTCGGAATATCCAGAGAGCGTTCGCTGCGACCGTAACCTTGAATCACACTGCAACCGACGCACAGTGGACCAAGATTCATATCCGAAGCTTTCGGATCGCCTTTCTTGATGAAGCCGATGTTCGTGCTCAAATTGATGTATTTGTGCAGACGGCCATCAAACGCAGCGATCACACCGTAATCGAAATTGCCGGTGCCGCGTCCCCGTTCCAGTCCAGTGAACAATTCCCGAGTGCTCGGAATTTTGACGAGCGGAATCAGGGCAAAGCCAAAGGGATTTTTCGGACCGGTGAAACGAATCTTGCCACCAATCCAGATATCGCCAACGTGGTTGTCAGAAAAACGCGCCAGGAACGGAGCGTTCGGCAGGTAGTTTGGATTCACGTTCGGAGCCAGGGCAGGCAAAATGCCTCCGACCGGAGCACCCAATCCGACATACACAGCGGTGTCATTTCCGCTCGGGCGAGCGACAAACGGTCCCGAAGCGAATCCACCAAGACCGCCGACGTTCGGAGCGCGACACGGGCCAGGGAATCCGCCGTTGCCGCAGGGATCGCCAATCGTAAACGAAGCCGCGTTCTGACCCGGAACGATCACCAGACGACCAACCGGCAAGGTCTTGGTTCTGACATCAGGCAGGTAAAAACCGCTGAGCAGGGCCGGAGAGCCGACCGAAACCACTCGCTGCGCTTCGAAGTGAGCGAAAATTTCAAGATGATCGTTGAAACCAACCTGGAAATTGACAGGATAAACCTGCCAGCTCACATCCGCCGGATCGCGGTGGAAGTGATTGGCGAAGAATCCAAAATTGAACTCGCCTTTACGCAAGGTCTGCGCGTCGTAAACCGTAAAAAGTCCGGTGCCGCCGTTTACCGTTGGGGCCTGGTTGCGAGGATCATCCGTTGAGCGGGGAGTCTGTGCTTGCGCAATCGTTGCGGTAATAAGGAGCGCGAGCATCAAACTGACCATTTTTCTCGCAAAACTCATAATTCTCCTCCTGGAAATTGGGTGACTAACGTCTATTGAGTTACTTGATGCTTCCAGAACGAAATATCCGTTCAGTTAAAAAGAACAGCCCTCGTTGACCGCAGGGTAAACCCCGCCAGTGCGAAAGACTTCTTACTGCGGAGGGCTGACAACAAAGAGAATGAAGACTGGATACAACTTCGAGCCAGAATCTATACGATGGTTTACGAAGTGTCAATTGCAATCTCGTTCTCTACGCAAAGACTTAAGGGCGATTTGGTAGTCGGTAGTTGGTGATCGGTGGTTGGTCAATCGCGGGTTCCGGAAGGCTGATTGGAAGGTGAAAAATCAGCCCTCTAATCTCGCAGCCAACCATGAATCACCAACCACCCAGAACCGGTTTAGGCATAAATTCCCCGCAATCGGGTAATGTACGCTACGCGGTCAATCGCCAGCATGTACGCGGCCACTCGATTATTAACGCCATGGCTTTCCGCGTATTTACATACATCATGGAAACTGGCGACCATGATGTCCTGCAACCGTTCGTTGACCAGGTCTTCTTTCCAAAAATATCCCATCCGATCCTGAACCCATTCAAAATAACTGCAGGTCACGCCGCCGGCATTGGCCAGAATGTCCGGGATGACAAACACGCCGTTGCGTTCGAGGATGTCATCCGCCGCAGCCGTCGTTGGGCCATTGGCGCCTTCGGCCAGAATTTTGCATCGGATGCGCGATGCGTTAGTGCTGGTGATTTGATTTTCCGTCGCGGCAGGCAACAACACGTCGCAATCAAGTTCCAGCAAGCTCTGATTCGTGACCGATTCGGCTTCGGGATATTTTTCGAAGGTTTTATGTTTGGCCAGATATTGCATGACGCCTGGCAAATCCAATCCCCCGGAATTGTAAATGCCACCGCGAACATCGGAGATGGCAACGACCTGATAGCCTTTCTCATACATCAATTTGGCGGCCACGCCGCCGACGTTGCCTGCCCCTTGAATTGCCACGCGTGTCTTTTCGGGCTGCATCCCTAATTTTTTGACGGCTTCGTCAACGACGAACAGCAACCCACGCCCGGTCGCTTCGCGCCGGCCACGTGAGCCGGACAAATCAATCGGTTTGCCGGTGACAACGGCCGTTTCCGTGTGCCGGACGTGCATGGAATAGGTATCCATGATCCAGGCCATCGTCTGTTCATTGGTATTCATGTCCGGCGCAGGCACGTCGCGTTCAGGGCCGATGAAATCCACCAACTCGGCGGTATAACGCCGGGTCATGCGCTCCAGTTCGCCCTGCGACATTTGCGATGGGTCGCAAATGATGCCGCCTTTCGCTCCGCCAAACGGAATGTTGACGACCGCGCATTTCCAGGTCATCCAGGCGGCCAATGCGCGCACTTCGTCAATCGTCACATCCGGCGCAAAGCGAATGCCACCTTTGGCCGGGCCACGAGCAAAATTGTGCTGCACGCGATAGCCGGTAAAGATTTCGATATGGCCATCGTCCATCAGCACGGGGATGTAAACGGTAATTTCCCGATTGGGAACGCGAAGGAGTTTATAAAGGTCGGGGTCGAGATTGAGTAAGCGCGCCGCATGATCGAAGCGCCACATCATGGATTCAAAGGGATTGTCTTCCCTGAATTGCCGAATGCCATCGTCTACTAATGCCAAAATTACCTCCTGAGGCTTGGTGCTTATGGCCACTGGGTCGGCTTGGTGGTCTGTTGCAAATAGCTGGTAAAAATTTGGGCGGGTGATCGGTTGATCCCCGCCCATCTTCATTGTTGATCCGAAGTGTTGAGTGATTCATTCAACGCGCCGGTTCGATACCCTTCCAGATCGAGCGTCACGAATTTGAATCCCAATTGTTTGAAAGCCGTCGCGATTCGCTGAGCCATGTCCACATTCAGCGCGCGCGGCAATTCGTCGGGAGCGATTTCGATACGAACCACATCGCCGTGATGACGAACGCGCATTTGCTGAAATCCCAGCAAACGCAATTTGGCTTCGCCGCGTTCGATGACAGAGAGCTTTTCAATTGTCACGGGCATTCCGTAAGGAATCCGCGATGACAAACAAGCCGACGCCGGACGATCCCACACCGGCAATCCGGCACGTTCGGACAACTGACGAATTTCCGCTTTCGACAACCCGGCTTCGATCAAAGGACTGCGAACGTTCAATTCCCTGGCCGCTTGACGTCCCGGACGGTAATCGCCCACATCGTCAGCGTTGTTGCCATCACAAACGAACGCATAGCTGCGTTCATCGGCAAGCTGGCTTAGCCTGGTGAACAATTCGTGTTTGCAGAAATAACAGCGATTGGCCGGATTGGCCTGGTAATTCGGATCGTGAATTTCTTCGGTGTTGATGAACTGATGAGGAATCGAAAACTTCCGCACGACTTCCAGCGCGTCCTGCCGTTGAAAATCCGGGTAGCTGGGACTTTCGCCGGTCACAGCCAATGCCCGCGCGCCCAATTCATCGGCAGCGACATAAGCCAGATAAGCGCTGTCCACTCCTCCCGAATACGCGACGATGACCGATTCCATCTCGCGCAATACCTGGCGAAGCGTTCGCTCCTTGGCAATCAGTTCTTGAGAAATCAGTCCGGGAAGATTCGCTTGCGTGGAGGAAGTGGCGGTTGATTCTGTCCGAGTTGCAACTTGCATCGCTGTTTCAGATTCCTTGTTTCAGGCACAAAAAGGCAAAAGCATCTTAGCCCAAACCTGTGGCCGGATTGAACAAAAATTTTCGACCTCAAAACACCGAATAGCCCTTGATGCCCATCGGCACGCGATACACCTTTTGCGTGGTGACGACGATCATGTTGCCTTCGCCATCGAAGGCCAATCCAACCAATGACGCTCCGGCCAGAACGATCTCGGCGTTGCGCCCATCAGGAGAGATTTTCAC
>JAEUQP010000283.1 GCA_016789645.1 Acidobacteriota bacterium
CGGTTACGGCATCAACGGAGCGATGGCCGGGTTTGTGCGCGTGCCCGAACGCACATTGCACCACATCCCGGACAGTTTGTCGTTTGAAAAAGCGGCGCTGACCGAACCGTGCTGCGTTGGATACAACGCCGTCGTCGAAAAGAGCAACATCAAACCCGGCGATACGGTTGTGGTGCTGGGGCCTGGCCCGATTGGTTTGCTCTGTGCGGAAATGGCCAGGTTATCAGGAGCGGGAAACCTGATCGTCGCCGGTATGCCGAACGACGCTTCACGGCTGGAAGCGGCGAAAGAGCTTGGCGCAACGCACGCGGTCAATTTGCAGGAAACCGATTTGAAAGACTTGGTAATGAGTTTAGGCGATGGTCTTGGCGCACATTTGGTCGTGGATGCCGCCGGAGCTTCGGCGGCGCTGAAAGCTGCGCTCGACATTGTTCGCCCGGCAGGACAAATCACCAAAGTCGGCTGGGGACCGCAACCGCTCGGCTTTTCGCTTGATCCGCTGGTGCAAAAAGCCGTCCGCTTGCAAGGCAGTTTCAGCCACACCTTTCAGAATTGGGAGATGGTGGTTTCAATGCTGGCTTCAGGGCAGATCAATCTGAAGCCGATCATCAGCCGCGTAGCCTATCTGGAAGATTGGAAAGATTGTTTTGACGGCATGCACGACGGCAAATACGTCAAAGCCGTTTTGCAGCCGAAAGCTTAGCAAGATTCTTTGCTATCTTATTCACTTGGGCTATCTTCATTGCAGAGGTGAATAGTGTATGTACATTCAGCGACTCAAGGTTGAAAACTGGAAAAATTTCTTAAAAGGTGATGTGAGAATTAGTAAAAGGTTGTTTCTGATCGGGCCAAACGCGTCTGGAAAATCAAACTTTCTCGACATCTTCCGTTTTCTTCGTGACCTCTCACTCTCAAAAGGAGGGGGATTAAGACAGGCTGTCGAAAGTCGTGGTGGAGTTTCAGCATTACGTTGTCTAGCCGCACGCAAAAAACCCGATATATTGATTGAAGTCGAATTGAACGACGAGAATGATGGCAAATGGGTCTACCGGCTTAGATTCAATCAAAACAAACAACGTATCCCTCTCATTAAAGAGGAACTGGTAAAGCACAATGATGTTGTGGTGTTAAAACGGCCAGATGAGGATGATGACGCTGATGAGTTGCGTTTGACCCAAACTGCTCTTGAGCAAATCAATGCCAACAAAGACTTTCGCCCTGTTGTCAATTTTTTCCAGAGTGTCAACTACCAACATTTATTACCTCAAGTGATTCGTGACCCTCAGGGATTCTCTCCATCACAGATTGAAAATGACCCTTTTGGCCGTGATTTTTTGCAACGCGTGGAAAGCACCTCAGAAAGACTACGAGACGTACGATTGAATAAAATTCTCTCGGCGCTAAAAGTCGCTGCTCCACAATTGAAAGAGTTGAAAATCATCCGAGATAAGTTTGGGATTCCACACTTAATAGGTCTCTTTGCGCATTGGCGGCCTCATGCGGGAAAACAAAACGAAACGCAGTTTTCTGACGGTACGTTAAGGCTTTTTGGACTTCTTTGGTCTCTTTTTGAGGGAGAAGGTCCATTGTTGATGGAAGAGCCAGAGCTTTCCTTACATTCAGAGGTTGTTCGTCATCTGCCCAGCTTAATAGAGCGTGTGAATCGACATCGGAAAACGAAACGACAGTTCATTGTGAGTACCCATTCCGAAGAGATATTGGCTGATAAAAGCATTTCAGCGCATGAAGTACTTCGCTTAGAACCTAGCCAAGAGGGAACATTGCTTAAATCTCCAGTGGATAACCCTGAAGAAGTCGCACAATTGAAAGCTGGACTCACGGTTGCTGATGTGATTTTGCCCAAGTCCGCCCCAGATAATGCCAAGCAACTGGAGTTTTCTTTTTGAGCCATGGCTGTGATTCACATGATCGTTGAAGGAGTATTGGATGAAGCGGTGGCGAATCGCATTATTGTTGAGACTGACCACACACCGGGGCCTTGTTATCCGAAGAAGGGATTTACCTACATAAAAGACAAAATCAAAGATTTCAATAAGTCTGCCGTGTCAATCAACTATTTGGCTTTGGTGGATTTTATGGACACAGGCTTACCATGCCCCGGAGCGGTCATCGCTACCTGGCTTCCCAATCGTCAGCCAAGAATGTTGCTTAGAGTAGTGGTCAGGGAAATAGAGAGCTGGTTATTGGCAGATCGTGAAAACATAGCGAATTTTCTCCAAATTGCTCTTTCCAAAATTCCTGATAGGCCAGAGGAACTCGAAGACCCCAAACAAGCGCTTATAAATTTAGCTCGCACCTCAAAGAGCAAAAGAATTCGTACTGCGCTCGTCCCTGAAGAAGGGTCAACTGCTTCGGAAGGACGGTTGTATACATCTGAGCTTAGCCAGTTTGTAAATAAGCAATGGAACCCTGCCAATGCACGCCAAAATGCGCCAAGCTTGGAAAGATGTTGCAGAAGGCTTCAGACATTGCCTTAATTACCCAATTGTTCAAGCAATAAGCGTAAGTCTACAACTCCTGTCTCATTCAATCTTTGAAAGAGCAATTTTTCAAAGTTCAAACGGGTATCAATCGCCAGATGCTGCTTTGGTCGTGCGTTTGCTTTTTGTGGCTTTGGTTGTTTTGGCCGCTTTCGTTGGTTTGGAAGCGGCCTTTTCCATTACTTCAGCCGGAACGCCATTGACCAGCTTGAATCCGCAAGCTTCATCAGAACAGTACCGAATCGTCTCTTCTTTTTTGGCGTTGAATTTTTCCAGCGTGAACGGTTTGTTGCACTGCGGACAGGCTTCGGCAATCGGCTTGTCCCAGAACACTGCGTCGCATTTCGGATATTCCGAACAGCCGTAAAAGACTTTGCCGCGTTTGGATTTTTTGACGACGATTTCGCCTTTGCAGCCCGCGTTCGGACACGGCACGCCTGTGGTTTCGCGTTTGATGTATTTGCAGGTCGGATAGGTCGAACAAGCCGTGAATTCGCCGTAAGGCCCCTGGCGAATGGCGAGTTGCGAATCGCACACCGGGCAGCGTTCGTCCAACATCACCGGAGCCGCTGCAACCGCGCCGGTCTTGGTGATCTTGCGCGTGGTTTTGCAATCGGGATAGCCCGTGCAAGCCAGGAACGCGCCAAACCGACCTTTCTTCAACGCCATCGGTCGTCCGCAGTTTTCGCAGGTTTCGTTGGCGTAAGGATTTTCCGTGTCGGCGCTGACTTCACCATTTCCATTGACGGCGGGCGGTTTGGCCAGTTCGCGCGTGCTTTTGCATTCAGGATAATTCGTGCAGGCGAGGAACTGCCCAAAGCGGCCAAACTTGATGGCCATTTTCGACCCGCATTTGTCGCAGACTTCATCGGTGATGATTTCCTGCCGCTTGACGTCGCGCATGTGTTCTTGCGCGGATTTCAAATCCACCGTGAATTTGTCGTAAAACCCGTGCAGCGCCTGCGTCCATTTCAGCTTGCCGTCTTCGACTTCATCAAGCTGGGCTTCCATTTGCGCCGTGTACTCGACGGCGAACAAATCGGTGAAACTTTCGATCAGCAGATCGTTGACGATAGTGCCGAGTTCTGTGGGGAAAAACTTGTTTTCATTTTTCTGCACATACTCACGGTCTTGAATCACAGACATGATCGAAGCATAGGTCGAAGGCCGTCCGATTCCCTTCTCTTCCAGCGCTTTGACCAGCGTGGCTTCGGTGTAGCGCGGCGGCGGATCGGTGAAATGCTGATTGGGTGTCAATGAATTCAACGTCAACTGTTCGCCTTTAGCGACCTTCGGCAGCTTGGCGGCACGTTCGTCGTCGTCTTCGTCCTTTTCGTCCTTGCCTTCTTCGTACACGGCCAAAAAGCCATCGAACTTGACGACCGACCCTGTCGCGCGAAACGTGTATTTTTCGCCAGCCGCAATATCAATCGTCGTTTGGTCAAAGATTGCCGGCATCATTTGCGAAGCGACGAAGCGTTGCCAGATCAGGCGGTAAAGCGCCAATTCGTCTTTTTCCAGATAAGCCGCGACTTTGTCTGGTGAACGGTCTGCCGAAGTCGGGCGAATGGCTTCGTGCGCGTCCTGCGCGTCTTTTTTCGAGCGGTAAAAAACCGGCTTTTCCGGCAAATAATTCGCGCCAAACTTTTCGCCAATGAAGTCACGCACTTCAGCCAGCGCACTGTCGGCCACACGCGTTGAATCGGTTCTCATGTAAGTAATCAACCCGACCGTGCCTTCGCTGCCGATGTCTTTTCCTTCGTACAGCTTTTGCGCAATCTGCATGGTGCGTTTGGCAGAGAAATAAAGTTTACGCGAGGCTTCCTGTTGCAGTTTGGAGGTAATGAAGGGCGGAACCGGATTGCGTTTGCGTTCTTTGGTCGCAACTTCGCTGACGACGTATTTCGCGCCGCCAAGTTCGTCCAAAATGCCTTTGGCCGT
>JAEUQP010000308.1 GCA_016789645.1 Acidobacteriota bacterium
CGAATAAACACGAATGCTCACAAATCAAACTCAATCAGCCAAAATCCATTCGTGGTCATTCGTGAAAATTCGTAGTTGATTGTTTTCTACCCGGTCAAGGTAACAGTTCGTTTTTCGCGCGCGCTAATCACAGCCGTATCCACAATTCGCTGCCCCAATCGGCTGGTTGCCAACGACAACGGCCCGGTTACAGCTTCGCCGGTTTCCAGACAGTGCAAGACATAATTCACTACGTTGTCGAACGGCGGTTGCAACACATCAATCGGAATGTCTTCGCCCGCCGGATTGGCGACGGTTTGCAATCGAATGGTCGGTTCGTAATCGTAACTGCCAATGGTTCCCGCCGTGCCGACGATCGAAAAGCCGCATTTCGGTTGCGTTTGATGCGTCCAGGGATCGGTAAACGTTCCCCAGCGCGTTTCCATTTTCGACAAACCGCAATCATACCGGGCGACGGTAATGCTGTGTTCATCCACTTCCAGTCCAGCGGGTTGATCCACCGTCGTCGTGATTTCCAGCGGAGCTTTGTTGTCGTGAAACCAACTGCCCAGCGTTGCGCCATAGCCCAGGTAATCCAGCAACGATCCGCCGCCGCTCGCCCGTTTGTACCACCAGCTTTCGGGTTTCTGGCGGGCGACGTCTTCGGCGCTGACTTCGATCTTGTCGGCGGTGTGATAAAGCGGGCCACGATTGCCACCGTAATAATGCACTTCGATCACGTCACCAATACGGCCTTCGTCAACCAACCGTTTGGCGGTGCGATGCGATGCGCTCCAAAACAACGGCCAGTTGATGACCAGCGTTTTGCCTGTCGCTTCAACGGCGCGAATCATCCGGTCGGCGTCGCTGAGCGAAGCCGCCATGGGCTTTTCCATCAAAATGTGAACGCCGAACGGCGCGACCTTTTCAACGTATTCCGCGTGCCGCGAAGTCGCCGGACAAAGAATCACCAAATCCGGTTTCGTTTGTTCCAAACACTGGCGGGAATCGGTGAACTGACGCTCCGCGGCAATGTTGAAATTCGCAGCGGCCTGTTGCATTCGTTCGGGTCGTTCGTCACAGATGGCTACGATTTCTGCGCGCGGATGGTTGAACGCCATCCGCAGCAAATCGCCCATGTGCATGTGGTCGAAATTGATACCGGCAATTTTCCAGGTTTTCATAGTTAATCGAATCAGAGTTGGTAACGTTTTGGTCAGAGCCGCAAACTTATTGCTTGAAGTCGTCAAATGCAACTGGCGAATTCGTTTGTTATCATCACGCCGGTTTCAAGTTATGAGTACAACAAAAATTATCAATGTGATTGGCGGTGGATTGGCCGGTTCTGAAGCCGCCTGGCAAGCGGCGCGGCGCGGTGTCCGGGTTCGACTGTTTGAAATGCGCCCGGCGAATTCAACCGGCGCGCATCAAACCGGCAACCTGGCCGAACTGGTGTGCAGCAATTCGCTGAAATCGGATGAATTCGGTTCGGCTCCGCGATTGTTGAAAGATGAATTGCGCGCGGGGAATTCCCTGCTGGTTGAGATGGCGCACGAAGCGTCGGTTCCCGCCGGAGGCGCGCTGGCCGTGGATCGGGAAAAGTTTTCCGCGCTGGTCACGGAACGGCTCAGCAACCATCCGAACATCGAACTTCGCCGCGAAGAAGTCACTAGCATCAATCCAGATGAAATTACGGTTATCGCTGCCGGGCCTTTGGCTTCATCGCCGTTGGTCGAAGCGATTGGCAGACTGACAGGCGAACAAGACCTTTACTTTTTCGACGCCATTTCGCCGATTGTGGACGGCGAAACCATCAATTACGACATCGCGTTCAAAGCCGCGCGGTATGGCAAAGGCGGCGACGATTACGTCAATTGCCCGTTCAGCAAAGAAGAATACCTGCGGTTTTACGAAGCGCTTTCGACTGCCGAAACCGTCAAGCCGCACGAAGGCATGGAAGACGAAGAGAAGTTTTTTGAAGGCTGTTTGCCGATTGAAGAACTTGCCCGGCGTGGCGTGGACACTTTGCGATTTGGTCCGATGAAACCGGTCGGGTTGCCCGATCCACGCACTGGTCGCGAAGCGTACGCCTGCGTCCAACTGCGATTGGAAAATCTGATGGCCGATGCGTACAACATCGTAGGCTTTCAGTGCCACATCAAATACGGCGAACAAAAGCGTGTGCTGCAACTGATTCCCGGCTTGGAAAACGCCGAGTTCATTCGCTTCGGCCAGATGCACCG
>JAEUQP010000316.1 GCA_016789645.1 Acidobacteriota bacterium
TTGTCCAAATCGTAATGCGGGAAGTGAAAGATCATCTCTTCGCGCGGACGTTTGACAGCAGCCTTGCCGTCACCACGCAAGAGCGTCGCAAGGCTGCCGCCTTCGATGGATACAGGAAGCGGCGTTTTGAGATTCGCCAACTTTGCAATCGTCGGCAGCAAGTCAACGCTCGACACGCGCGTATGTGAACAGACGCCTGCGTTGACGCCAGGGCCTCGAATAATCATCGGCACGCGAATGCCACCTTCGTGCAGCGAGCCTTTGCCGTTGTTGAGCACGCTGTTGCCGCGTCCGGGCGTGCCGTGATCGGTGGTGTAAATCACGTAGGTGTTCGCCGCGATGCCGAGTTCATCCAGTTTTTTCAGCAACAGGCCGATGTTGATGTCCACGTCTTCGGCCACGGCGGCGGCTCCGATTTGACGCGCATCGCCGCCACGCTTCTTGATGGCTTCAACGGTTTCAGGCTTCGCTTCGGCTTCGCTGCGTCCGCCGTACTGCGAGATTTGCAGCAGGAACGGTTTGCCCGCTTTGGTCTGCCGCGCCACGAAATCAATGCCTTTTTCCGTCGTCAGATAAGCCTGCTTCGGATTCGGTTCGCCCGCGTTTTCCGGCCCGCCGTTGTTGTTCGCGCCGTCGTTTTCGTCAAAGCCGTGGCGCGATGGGTTCAATCGCCCTACGTGCCATTTGCCGAAATGGGCAGTCGCATAACCGGCGCTTTTCAGCATCTCGGCAATCGTCAATTCCGCTTCCGGCAAATCCAGCGAAGGTTGCGGCGGAATCAGTTTGCGGCTCTTGTCGGCTGCGCCGCGCGCGCCTTGCCCAACGAAAGTCATCTTGAGCAACGCCGGAGTTTTGCCCGTCAACAACGCCGCCCGCGAAGGGGTGCAACGCGGCGATGCCGCATAGGCATTGGCGAAACGCATCCCTTCACGCGCCAATCGTTCCAGGTTCGGCGTTTGAATGAAGCTGCTTTTTGACGCGGGCACAGCGTCATCCATTTGCACCGAAGCGCTGTTCCAACCCTGCCCTTCCCCCATCAACAGGATGAAGTTGGGCGCGCGTTGGGTTGAGTTGTTTTGTTCGGCAGAGAACCCAAACTTTGTTGAAACGCTTAATGCCAAAACCGTCAGGGCAATAACGGCTGGAAACAGTTTGCGATGGAATTTTTTCTTCACGGCCTTTTCCTCATTTGAAGTTGAGTTTGATTGTGTTCGCAAGAACGCCATCAACCGTCACGCCGACATTCACATCTCCACGTCCGTCAAGTGAGCGCGGCAATCGCAAATTGATTTGATCCACGCCGACAAAATCGCCTTGCACGCCGGCAAACAAAACTTCCGCCGCGGTGCCTCCAATCGTCGCCGTGACGTTGTTCAGCCCACTGCGATACCGCACGCCCGTGCCGAAGGCGATCAGAAAGAGCGAATCCGTTTCCGGTCCCAGATCAATCGGCACGGCAACAATCTTGTTTTGCGTGGAGTCGAAGCGCGCGACCGGTTCGACGCTGACCAAAGCGTTATTGCGATACCGATAAACCACCGCCGCTGGATAACCCTGCCCGCTGGAATCCGCCGTGAAAAAGCCCGGCGCAACCGAAGCAACGTTGATGGTTCCCAAACCAGCCGGATTGCCGTTGGCTGTTATGGTAACCGTCGCCGCGCCGATGTTGGAACCGGGTGGAATCTGATAATTGATCTGTCCCGGCGAAACGAAAAACAACGGCGCGGAGCGTTCGACGTTGGCGCTGTCTTTGACTTTGACTGTTGTGCCGTCAATCACCGTTGGCAGCGGAGTCGCGCTGGCCGCTTTGGTTGAAGTCGCCAGGTTCGTGCCGAACACCGATGCGATGCTGTCCGGGGCGATGGTTCCGCCCTTGAAACTGGCGGCGGAAACTGTCGTGGCAGCGGCGACTGTCGTGGCCGGTTGAATTTCGTAACTGTGGCCGATCTCTCCATTCTTTTTGGTTGCCGTTTCGTCTTTCGCCAGCACAGGCCGCACGAGTTCGACTTTGGCTTTGTCCGGAGCAACCGTCACGCGCAAATGGCCGGGACTGCCCAGCAAGACGCCCGTGACGTAACCGTATTCCGTCGCACTGGCAGGTTGATTGAAACGCGGAAAGCCCGGTTGGGGCACTTCCTGATAGACGATACCGTCCAGGTCTTGTTTGACGTATAAATGATCGTGGCCGTGAAAAACTGCGGAGACTTTGTTGGCGACCAGCAGTTGATGAATCGGCATCGGCCAGCCGGGACGCTTGGCGGCAAGTTCGTTCACGTCATTCAAATTGAATCCACCCCATTCAAAATACTTCGCCGCTTCGACGCCGCCGCGCTGCGAACTGTCTTTGCCGCCGACCAGATGATGCAGGAAAACGAATTTGTATTTGGCCTGACTGGTTTCCAACTGTTGTTTCAGCCATTGGTATTGCGCATCACCCAACGTCCACGCCCATCCATCTGAATTGTTCGTGCGATTGGTTTTCCAAAACGGATCGAGCACCAGAAACAGCGCATCGCCCCATTCCCAACCGAAGTAATTTTCGGGCAGACCGGCAATCGGGTCAGGCGTTGAGTTGCCGCTGTAAAACCCATCCGGCACAGGATTCGGAAACAACGCCTTGCGCATTGTGTTCGACCAGATGGTCATGTTGTCGGCAGTGTTATTCAAAAAGCGTCCCTGTTCGCCGTCGTGATTGCCCAGCGTCAATAGCAACGGTGCGTTGGTGCAAAGCAAACCGAGGTAATACCGCTGTGCCAGATAATGTTTGGCGGAGTCTTTGTAGGTGCTATTGCCGTACTTATCCACCATAAACGTGTCGCCCAAATCCACCATGAAATCGGGCTGATCGGCGCGCATATTCGCCAGCGCCCGTGCGTAAATCGCCGGGTCTGTGTTTTCGTCCAGATGCGAATCAGCCTGCATTGTGAACACAAACGCAGAACCCGCCGGACGTTTGGTCATAAAACTGAATTCCTGGCTGGCGGTGTAGCTGGTTGTTCCCGCATCACGAATTTGCAGGCGATAGTAATACCGCGTGTTTGCGGCCAATCCGTTCAACAACATAGTGCTGGCAAGGTCTTTGGTGAATTGCTTGACGGTGGTTTTGTTCGGATAGCTGCCGCTGGTTGTGCCGTATTCTATGAAGGCTTCGGAATCCTTGAACGCCAGCAAACTCGCCGTCACAGATTTGTCGGTTGGACGCGCCAGAATCAAATCCCAGGGATGCGCTGGGACATCCGTTTTCGGGGTGAAGGCTTGCTGAAAGCCTACGGTCAGCAACAGCGCCAACAACGTCGTCAGTCGTGTGATTTTGTATTTCAAGCTCATCCTGTTTCTCCTATTTGATATTCACAGTTACAGGCGTTGCCGAACGACCAGCCACGCTGAAAATCACTGCCACATTACCGCTGCCAATCAATGTGCGCGGCACTTTGACGTTGAGTTGATCCAGGCCGAAAAACTCGCCTTGCGCTCCGGCGTATTGCACTTCGACCAATTCACCGCCGATGCGCACGCCGACATCGGCCCCATTTGAAAGCTGCGCGCGATTGCGAACGCCGGTGGCAAACAGCGCCAGATACAGTTGATCGGTCGCCGCTCCCAGATCGAGCGGCACAGCAACGCAGCCGGTGTTAGTGCAACGCGCAACCGGTTCGATGGATTGCGAACCATCTGCGCGCACACGTACCGCGACGGCGGCAGGCACGCCCAGCCCGCTGCCGTTGGCGGTGAACATTGCGGGCGCGACGGTTTCGATTTGATACGTCGTTGTGCCGACCGGATTGCCCGCGTAAAGCACCGTCACCGTTGCCGGGCCGTTGGCCAATCCGGCGGGCAACATGAAATTGACTTGCGTGGCCGAAGCGAACGACACGTGCCCGGCGCGCTCCACGCCCGCGCTGTCTTTGACGTTGACGGTGGTTGCGCCTGCCGCGCCCGCCAACCCGTTGCCAAACGCTGACACCAGCGATTCTGCTGCGCCGCCGATGTTGGCGAAATTGCCCGCCGACACCAGAGCCAAACTGTTTGGAGTTGCGGGCTGGCCAGCGGTGAAGGTGTAGGCGACGGTTTTATTCACGCCTTTGTCGCGCGGCAATTTGACGGTGACGTATTCGGTTTTGACTCCATTTGGCGAAACCGTCACGCGCACATGGCCGGAATTCGGCAGAACGTGGCTGGCCGGATACGCGTCGAAATTTCCATCGCCCACGTTGCCGGGAAAGTAATCCGCCGCGGTCGGATCAGGGCCTGCGCCGGGTTGCGGCACAGACACATAAGTCACGCCGTTGTAAAACCCGCGCGCAAACAAATGGTCGTGTCCCTGGAAATAAATCGTTACGCCAGTTTCGGCCATCAAATCGTGAAAAGGTTTTTCCCAAGTCGGGCGATTTTGCGGGAAGGTGAAATTGCCGTTGCGCTCGCGCCCGCCCCATTCAAATTGCGAAGCGACTTCCACACCGCCGCGCGACTGGCCGTGCAGGTGATGTTCAAAGACAAATTTGTATTTGGCTTTGCTTTTGCGCAGCGTGTCGCGGAACCAGGCGAACTGTTTGTCGCCGTGCACCGTGCTCCAGTTTTGCCCGCCGCGCTCCGGCATTTCCCAATACGGATCAAGCGCGACAAACAGCGCATCGCCCCATTCCCAGGCGTAATAACTTTCGCGCAAGCCGCCATCCACGCC
>JAEUQP010000356.1 GCA_016789645.1 Acidobacteriota bacterium
CCGTCCCACGCATCAGGCAAGTTTTGGCCGTCAGCGACTCCGGCAGCGTGATCGCCACGAAACGAAGGCCAGTTATCTTTGGTGGATTGTTTTTGAGCTACGGCAGGAGTGAAAAATAGGAACAACAGGCAAAAAATCCGAAGTTTCATTGGTATTCTCCGGTTGGCAGACAGGTTGAGAAGTCTATTTCGTAGCTGGCAGCAATCGTCTTTCAAATTGCAACAAGGTGTTTTGCAGTTGCAGCACAATCTTTTCGCGTTCGTGCTTATCGTCACTCTGGACGCGCTCAATTTTCGATTCCAGCTTTTGCACTAGCAATATCAGAGAATGATACTGATGGCGTAGTTCTTTAATCTCGGCTCTCTGACGCTGAAGGTCTTCATTGATAGTAAAGACCTGCTTAAAGAGTTCGAAGAGCGGTTTCAACATCGTGCCCTCCCAGTTTCCGTTCCAAGTCTGCCAGCAAAACATTTGTTTGTGCCTTCAAACGCTCAATCTCAACCCAATCGCGCTCCCTGTATTCATTAGCCTTTCGCATCGCGGCAAGCATTTCTTCGATTTGCTCGTCCATTGCTATCGCCTCCTTTTCCGTCAAATTCAGACTAATCAGCTTTTCCATAAAACACCTCCTATGATTGAAGTTTACTGCTTTTCTCAAATCACAACCAACGACTGCGCAGCTTTCTCTGTCACACGCCCGATGATTGCCGCGTCGGCGTAAGTTTCATTCAGTCGAGCCAGAAGCGCATCGGCTCGGTCGGCAGCGATGGAAATCAACATGCCTCCGGCGGTTTGCGGGTCGAAAAGCAGGCTGGCCATTTCTTTGGTGATGTCGGTGTCCAACAGAAAGTCGTTGCCGATGTATTCGCGATTGGTTTTATCGCCTTGCGTCAGCATCTTGCGCCGAGCCATTTCCAGCGCGCCATCAATCAGCGGAATGTGTTTGGCGTTGAGTTCAATCGTCACACCGCTGCCTTTGGCCAGTTCCCAGGCGTGTCCCATCAGACCGAATCCGGTGATGTCGGTGGCTCCGCGCACGCCGAATTCGCGCATGGCGGCGGCGGCATTGCGTCCAGCGGTCAGCATGACTTTGACCGAAGCTTCGGCCATTTCTTTGGTCGCTTTGCCAAATTTGATGCCGGTGGAAATGACTCCCGTGCCGATGGGTTTGGTCAGAATCACAACGTCGCCGGGTTTGGCTCCGGCGTTGGCGGCGACTTCGTCGGGATGAATGACGCCCGTCACCGAATACCCGAACATGATTTCGTTGCTTTGCACGCTATGGCCACCAACCAGCGTCACGCCGTTTTCGGTCAGGATGGACAAACCGCCGCGCATGATTTCGGCCAGAATTTCAAAGTCCACGCCTTTTTTCGGAAAGGCCGTGATGGCCATTGCCGTGATCGGTGTGCCGCCCATTGCCCACACGTCGTTGATGGAATTCAAAGCGGCAATGCGTCCGTAATCAAACGGGTCGTCAACAATCGGCGTGAAAAAATCCAGCGTCTGCACAATCGCCAGATCGTCGCGCAGTTTATACACTGCGGCATCGTCGGCAGTATCGAAGCCAACTATCAGATTCGGGTTATGCGGCTGGCGCGGTAAGCTGCCCAGAACCTGGGCAAGTGTGCTCGGTGAGAGCTTCGACGCTCAACCAGCGCAATCAACCATTTGGGTCAGTCGTTTTGCCATCTTAGGGAAAGAAAATAGACAGGATTTACATGATTGAACAGGATGAAAATCAATCCTGAAAAATCCTGTGAATCCTGTCTGTTGTTTTTACTCGTCAGATTTCGCTGCGCCGCGTTTGGCTGCAGCAGGTTTTTCTGCCGGAGCTTCCGCAATCGGAGCCGCCGGAACCAGTTTGCCGATGCCGAGCGCCGCGCGGACTTCGGTTTCGATTCGGGCGCAGAGTTCCTTGTTTTCCTTCAACGTGTTCTTGGCGTTTTCGCGGCCTTGTCCCAGTCGCTCGCCTTTGTAAGAAAACCACGCGCCGGATTTGTCCACGATTTTGTTTTCGACGCCGATGTCAATGATCTCACCGTATTTCGAAATGCCTTCGCCGTACATAATGTCGAACTCGGCTTCGCGAAACGGCGGTGCGACCTTGTTTTTAACGATTTTGACTTTGGTGCGGTTGCCGATGACGCTATCGCCGTCTTTGATCTGAGTGATGCGGCGAATGTCCACACGCGCGGACGAATAAAACTTCAGCGCGCGTCCGCCGGTCGTGGTTTCAGGCGAGCCGAACATGACGCCGATTTTTTCGCGGATTTGGTTGATGAAAATCAAACAGGTGTTGGATTTGTTGACGACGGCGGTCAGTTTGCGCAGCGCCTGGGACATCAAACGGGCTTGCAAGCCCGGCAAACTGTCGCCCATTTCGCCTTCTAATTCAGCGCGCGGAGTCAACGCCGCGACCGAATCCACGACCAGCACATCCACGGCATTCGACCGCACCAGCGATTCGGTAATTTCCAGCGCCTGTTCCCCGGAATCCGGCTGCGACACGAACAGGTTGTTGATGTCCACGCCGAGCTTTTGCGCGTAAATCGCATCCAGCGCATGTTCGGCGTCCACGTAAGCCGCAATGCCGCCCGCCTTTTGCGCTTCGGCGACAATGTGCAACGCCAGCGTGGTTTTACCGGAACTTTCCGGCCCGAAGACTTCGATGATTCTTCCGCGCGGAACTCCGCCAACGCCAAGAGCCGCGTCAATGCCTATGCTGGAAGTGGAAATGACCGGGACTTCTTCCTGAACGTTGTCCCCCAACCGCATGACAGTGCCTTTGCCGAACTGCTTTTCCAGATTTGCCAGAGCCGCTTCGACGGCCTTCATCTTTTCGCTTTTTTCGATTGCCATGATTGTTACACCTTCTTTCAGTTAAACGATCCCCGACTCCGACGCTTCATGAAAGAAGATCGAAGGACGGCGATGGATTGACGCCATACCCGCTAACAATGTTACCCGCCTGATTGTTTGCCTGTTTCGGCAACTGACCTGACCACTTGAACCGTTTAGCTTGCCATTCAGCATGATGGCTGAGCGGCGCGGATTATAGCACGCTGCCCCGGATTGCCACTGCCCTGAGCAAATATTTTGTGGACGTTCCCGCCTAAGCGCGGACTTCCATTCCGCCTACCATTCGCACGAACAAGCTTCAGGAACGAAGCGGCCTCGCAAAAAATGACTGGCGGACGAGAACCTCCGCAAACCGGCGGCGGATTGCAAATCCGTGCTCCCGTTGTAGAATCCCATCTCAATTCAACCTGTCATCTTTCACGCACCCAAGGAGAGTTTTTACGTGGCCACAGTCAAACCGTTTCGCGCGTTACGCCCGCTGCCTGCTCAAGCCGCCGCAGTTTCGGCAGTTCCTTATGATGTCGTCAACACCGAAGAAGCCCGGCAATTAGCCGATGGCAATCCGCTGAGTTTTCTGCGCGTGTCGCGGCCTGAAATCGAACTGCCCGAAGGCACGGACATTTATTCCGACGCCGTATACGAAAAAGCGGCGGCAAATTTTGACCGGCTGATTGCCGCGGCGCCGCTGGTGATCGAAGACGAACCGAGCTTTTACATTTACGCGTTGCGTATGGGCGAACGAACTCAGATCGGTTTGGTCGCGTGTTGTTCGGTGGACGAATACGACAACGACAT
>JAEUQP010000429.1 GCA_016789645.1 Acidobacteriota bacterium
CAAGGGTTACAGAAGTATTACGTGCTGCGCCGCGTTTCGTTGGAAATCAAGGAAGGCGAATTCATCTCGATCATGGGGCCGAGCGGCGCGGGCAAATCCACGCTGCTGCACATTCTGGGCATGCACGACGCTGGTTGGGAAGGCGAATATTATTTTGGCGATCACGCCATCCACAAACTGAAACCCAAAGACCGAGCGGAAATTCGCAATCGCAACATTGGCTTTGTCTTTCAGAGCTATCATCTGCTGGATCATCTGACGGTGTATGAAAACCTGGAAATTCCGTTGTCGTACCGCGACATCAAAAAATCCGAACGTGAAGCCATCGTTGGCGACGTGCTGGATAAATTCAATATTGTCGGCAAAAAGGATTTGTATCCGAACCAGCTTTCCGGTGGCCAACAGCAATTGGTCGGCGTGGCGCGCGCCGTCATCGCCAATCCGAAAATCATTCTGGCCGACGAACCAACGGGAAACCTGCATTCCAGCCAGGGCAAGGAAATCATGGAATTGTTCAAACGACTGAATGACGAAGGAACGACCATCGTCCAGGTGACGCATTCCGAAGTGAACGCGACTTACGGCAATCGCATCATCAATCTGGCTGACGGTTGGCTGGTCAAGGATTGATCGTTTATCTTCCACGAAGAAACACGAAGTTCCAAGAAGAAAAACTTCTTCGTGCTTCTTCGTGTGACTTCGTGGATTTTGTTTTGTTATGAAAAGCTCGAACTCATTTCCTAGAATTCTGATCGCTGACGATCAACCTGACGTGTTGGAAGCGTTGCGCCTGTTGCTGAAAAGCGAAGGCTTTCAAACAGAAACGGCGACTTCGCCGGCAGAGATTTTGTCCGCCATCGAACATCGAGATTTCGATGTGGCGCTGATGGATTTGAATTACACGCGCGACACGACTTCCGGCCAGGAAGGGTTGGATTTGCTGGCGCAATTGCAGGCGATGGACAATTCCTTGCCGGTGGTGGTGATGACGGCCTGGGGCAGCGTGGATTTGGCCGTCGAAGCCATGCGGCGCGGCGCGCGCGATTTCGTCCAGAAACCTTGGGAAAACGAACGGCTGATCAGCATTTTGCGAACGCAAATCGAACTCGGTCAGGCGCTCAAAAAAGGCCAGCGGCTGGAAGCGGAAAACCAGATTCTTCGCAACGAACATCGCTCGAAACTGATTGCCGAATCGCCCGCCATGCAACCCGTGTTGCAAGTCATTGCGCGCGTCGGCCCATCGGATGCGAACGTGCTGATCACCGGCGAAAACGGAACCGGCAAAGGCGTCGTCGCCAGCGTGCTGCATTCGATTTCGCATCGCGCCAATAAACCGCTGGTGACGGTCAACGTCGGCGGACTGTCCGAAGGCGTGTTTGAAAGCGAATTGTTCGGCCACATCAAAGGCGCGTACACCGACGCCAAAACCGACCGCGTGGGCCGGTTTGAACTCGCCGACGAAGGCACATTGTTTCTGGATGAAATCGCCAACATTTCTCTGCCACAACAGGCCAAACTGTTGCGCGTTTTGGAAACCGGCGAATTCGAGCGCGTCGGTTCGTCAAAGACTCGCAAGGTCAATGTGCGAATCATTTCGGCCACCAACGCCGATCTGCACGCCGAAGTCGCCGCCGGACGCTTTCGCCAGGATTTGCTGTTTCGGCTGAACA
>JAEUQP010000443.1 GCA_016789645.1 Acidobacteriota bacterium
GTGGCCAATTTTGTTGATCGAACGCTCCTTGCTCTGGCGCAAACTGCCATCAGGCAGAAAGGCGTCTTCTTCAAAAAAGAAGCGCACCTTGTCGCCCGATTCCAAAAAGTAATCGTCGCTCGTTCGCGTCTGCTCTTTGGTCGTGAAGATCGAAATCACGCCTTGCGGATCGAAGGTGGCAACCAATTCTTCGGCGCGTTGTTTCAGCGCCTTGCATTCATCAAGCGTGGCGAAGTTTTCAACGACCAGAAAACCGTCACGTTCGTAGGAAGCAAGTTGTTCAGGAGTCAGAAGAGAATTCATGTTCAATCTGTGAATTGGCCATTGACCATTACGAATTGACCATTGTCGGTCAAGGGTAGAAAAACAATCTTCCCCTGTTTGTTAATGGGTAATGACGAATGGGTAATGGATAATTTGTACTTAGCAGTCACCCGATCAACCCGCGCGCCACCGCCCATTGCACCAAGCCGCAGCCGAAGATAATCACCACCGGATTGAGCTTGGCGCGCAGCATCAGCAAAAAGGCCATTGTCGCCACGCCAAAACTGAGCGGAGTGTTTAAGCCGGATCGCGCCAGACTGACTCCGGCGGCGGCGAGCATGCCGACGACCGCCGGAGCGACTCCGGCCAGAAACGATTGCACCAGAAAGTTTGTACGAAACCGATTGAGCGATGCGCCGGCAATTACGGTCATGACAAACGAAGGCAAAAACGCGGCTATCGTTGCCGCCACGGCGCCCAACACCCCGGCGACTTTGTAACCGATAAAGGTTGCCGTAATCAGCACCGGCCCCGGCGTAATCTGGCCAAACGCCATGCCATCGGCAAAGGTCTGGTGATCCATCCAGCGATGGACTTCGACAATGTCGGTTTCGATCTGCGGAATCATAACGAAGCCTCCGCCAAACGTGACCGTACCGACGCGGAAAAAGATCATCGCCAATTTCCACACCATCAACAGCTTGCCCAGCATCGCCGACCAGTTCAGCAGAAATAGCGCAGGCAAAAACGGCAACAACGCCAACCAGACAAAACTGTTCAGCTTGTTTGGCAATTTGGGCAGCTTCTGGGTAACGCCTTTTTTTCCGGCAATTGGTAAAAATGGTTCGTGATGATCTTCCGAATGATCTGCGTTTGCGCCATCGCCGTCATTGCTATCTGGGCTGGGTTCCGGTTTGGGAAATGCTTTGCTCGGACGCTTTTCTTCCTTGTCGCCGTCGGCGGACTTGTCCGGCAATGAAACTTCGACTTTGTATTCGTTGGCCAGCTTGTCTTTGCTTTCGATCAAATCGGCTGCGTGCTGGCGAGCTTGTTGCTCCAGGACGACTTCGCGCACGGAGGCTTGACGCTCTTTGCTGATTTTCTGCCGAATCTGTTGCCGCGCGCGCGTTTTGTAAAATTGTATGAAGATGCCGACGACGCCTGCGATCAAGACGACTTCGGCAATGGTCGTCGTGGTGAAAATCAGCATGAATCCGGCGGCAACCCCCAATTCCAAATGCCATTGTTGCTGCATCGCCGTTTTGCCGAGCTTGGTGACAGTGGCGGCAATCAAGCCGACGACAGCGGCGTTGAATCCCTGAAAGATGCGTTGCGCATCCGGAAATTTGTACAGGTAACTGTGGGCGATGGTCAGCCCGATCATCATCAGAAACGACGGCAGGATAAAGCTGACCACCGACACCACCGCACCACGCACGCCGCACAATTTCAATCCCACATAAGTCGTCGCATTGGCGGCATTCGCACCCGGCAGACTTTGGGCCAGCGACACGGCATCCAGAAATTCTTCTTCGGTCATCCATCGTTTCTGGTGGACGACCAGACGACGAATTTGCGAAATGACGGCAATGCCTCCGCCAAAGCCTGTTGTGCCGAGCCGAAAAAACGCTTTGGCCAGCGCGCGCCATTCGACGGCGGATTCCGCAGGCGCAATTTGAGAAGCGACCCATTCACGCAACCAGCGAAAACTGCCTGCGAACATGGCAATCAGGGACGATTTGGATTCGGTTATTTCGACTTTCTCATTCACAGCAGGTTTGCTTCTGTCCGAACGTAGAGGGTTTGATTTAGAATCCGGCCATGCCAAATTCACAATCCAATCAACGAATTGCAATTATCGGCGGGACAGGCGATCAGGGCAAAGGCTTGGCGTTGCGCTGGGCAAAAGCCGGATTCGACATCATTGTCGGCTCACGCGCCGCCGAACGCGCCGAAGACGCCGCCAAAGACATGAAAGAAATGTTGGCCAAGGCAGGTTTTCCCGACGCCGCCGTCAGTGGCGCGCACAATCTGGAAGCCGCTGCCAGCTCCAATCTTGTCGTGCTGACGGTTCCCTTCGCCGCGCAGATCAACACACTGAAAGAAATCCGCGACAAGCTGCAACCGGGCACAGTGCTGATTGATGTAACCGTGCCACTGGAACCGGCGGTTGGCGGCAAACCGACGCGTGTGCTGGGCGTGTGGGCAGGTTCGGCGGCGGAACAATGCAAAGAACAAGTGCCCGACACCGTCACTGTCGTTTCGGCGTTTCACAACGTAGGTGCGGAAGCTTTGGCCGATCTTTCGCACGAAGTCGAATGCGATGTGATCGTGTGCGGCGATAAAAAAGACGCAAAAGAATCAGTTCGTCCGCTGGTTGCCGCCATTCCCGGTTGCCGGTTTGTGGACGGCGGCTTGCTGGCCAATTCGCGCACCGTCGAAGCGATGACGGCGCTGCTGATCGGCATCAACATCCGTTACAAAGGCCACACTGGAATCCGTATCACCGGAATCAACTAACCATTGGGCCATTGGGAATGCTGAACGAAGCGTCTATTTTCGCTCGCGTGGATGAGCTGGCCGAAGAGATGGTCGAGTTTCTGCGGCAGCTTGTTCGCATTCCGACCGTCAATCCGCCCGGAGAAAATTACGCTGATTGCGCTAACTTGATCGGCGCAAAACTGAAAGAATTCGGCTACGAAACGGAATTCGTCACTGCCGAAGGCTTGCCGGAATGTTCGCCGCAATTTCCGCGCGTCAACGTCATCGGACGAATGCACGGTCAGCGAGCGAAACCTGTGCTGCATTTCAACGGTCATTTGGACGTTGTGCCTGCTGGTGAAGGCTGGACGGTGGACCCGTTTGCGGCTGTCGTTCGCGACGGACGAATTTACGGACGAGGCGTCACCGACCAAAAAGCTGGAATTGCGGCTTCGATGTTCGCCATCGAAGCCATTCGCCGCGCGGGGGTGAAACTCGTCGGTTCTGTCGAACAAAGCGCGACAGTGGATGAAGAAAGCGGCGGATTTGCCGGAGTCGCATATCTGGCCGCCAATGGTCACTTTCGCCGCGAAGCGATTGATTACGTCGTCATCACCGAACCGCTGGATTACGACCGCATCTGTCTGGGGCATCGCGGCGTGTACTGGTTTGAAGTGTTGACGCGCGGGCGCATTGCACACGGCAGCATGCCGTTTCTGGGCGCCAGCGCGATTGACCGAATGGCGAGATTCATTGCCAGTATCGAACAGGAACTGAAACCGAAGCTCGCGCTTCGTCGAACTCGTATGCCAGTCGTGCCCGAAGCCGCGCGTTCGGCGACGATTAACGTCAATGCGATTTCCGGCGGTCAGCCGATTGACGCGCAGCAAACGCCTTGCGTCGCCGATGTTTGCCGAGCGGTTTTCGACCGCCGCTTTCTGCTGGAAGAGTCGTTTGATAACGTGCGACGGGAAGTACTGGAATTGCTCTCCCAACTGCAAACAGCCGACGAAGAGTTTCGTTACGAGTTAAAGGATTTGATGATCGTCCATCCGACAATGACCGCGCCGGAATCAAAATTGGTGACAACGATGGCTTCGGCGATCACTTCATCGGTTGGACGACAAGCTCCGCTCATCGCCAGTCCGGGAACTTATGACCAGAAACACTTCGCGCGCATTGCGGGCATCGAACAATGCATCGCTTACGGGCCGGGCATTTTGAACCTGGCGCACCAACCGGATGAGTATTGCGAGATCGAACATTTGATTTTATCGTGCAAAGCCATGGCGCTGGGCGCGATTCGATTACTGGGAGTGACCTGAAACCCAATGAATTATGAACGACTTTTTCGACTGGATGGTCGCGTCGCCGTTGTCATCGGCGCAGGTTCCGGCATTGGCCAATCCGTGGCCAAAGGTTTGGCCGCGCACGGAGCGTTTGTCGTTTGCGCCGATGTGAAACCGGAATTGGCGGAAGCGACAGCGCGCGAAATTGGCGCGCGCGCCGAAGTCCGCACGGTGGACGTGACCAAAACCGAAAGCGTCAAAGCTCTGTTTCAATCCGTTGCCGCCGAACGCGGCAGCGTAGACATCGCCGTCGCCACCCCAGCGATCAACGTGCGCAAACCATTGCTGGATTACACCGACGAAGAATTTGACCGCGTCATCGCCGTCAACCTGAAAGGCACGTTGGCCGTGTTGCGCGAAGCCGGCCAGATCATGGCGGCGCAAGGTCGCGGCAGCATCATCGTGTTTTCTTCGATTCGTTCACTGGTGGTCGAACCCGGACAAGGCGTGTATGCCGCAACGAAATCCGGGATGGTGCAGATGGTTCGTGCGCTGGCGGCAGAACTTGGCCAGAAAGGCGTTCGCGTCAATGCGGTTGCGCCCGGCGTAGTGGACACACCGCTGACGCGACCGATCAAAGACAAACCAGACTGGTACAACGCTTACGCCGACCGAAACGCGCTGAAACGTTGGGCGAGTTCCGACGAAATGGCCGGAGCCGTGATCTTTCTGGCTTCGGATGCTGCCAGTTACGTCACCGGAACCGTGTTGTTCGTGGATGGCGGATGGACAGCGATTGATGGCCGTTTCGCGCCGCCCCTGTAAAACCATGCCAACGATTTTCTCGCACGCAATTTTTTCCACAGCGCTTGGCGCGGCATACGCGACCGAACCAATGCCCAAACGATTTTGGTTTCTGGTGGCGATGTGTTCCGTGTTGCCGGATTTTGACGTGCTGGCGTTCAACCTGGGCATTCCGTATCGCAGCGTGTGGGGCCATCGTGGGTTCACACACTCGGCACTGTTTGCCGTGTTGGCAGGATGCGTCATTGCCTGGACAGCGTTTCGGCAGGAAGAACTGGTAACGATGAAGCGGAGCCGAATTTCGCTGGCGATCTTTTTCAGCGTGGCTACGATCTCGCACCTGGCGTTGGATTCGCTGACCAACGGCGGTCTCGGAGTCGCGGCACTCTGGCCGTTTGAAAACGCGCGGTATTTCGCTCCGTGGCGACCGATTCGCGTGTCGCCCATCGGCGCAGATTTTTTCAGCGCATATGGAATGCAGGTGCTGGCGAATGAGATTGTATGGATTTGGCTGCCCGCATTGACGATGGTAGCGGCGACCAGACTCTTTCAACGAACGGTTCTCACAGCAAACACAAACTGAGTAAGCCCCATGCCCTTATCTCCCTACACTGATTTTACGCGCGAAGAATGGAGCCAACTGCGCAATTCCACGCCTCTGACGCTGTCCGAAGAAGACCTGGCCAATTTGCGCGGTATCAACGAACGCATTTCGCTGCGCGAAGTTGAAGAAATTTATCTGCCGCTATCGCGCTTGTTGAACTTGTATGTGGCCGCAACGCAAAGCCTGCACGAAGCAACGCATACTTTCCTCGGCGATTCGACGGCTAAAGTTCCCTACGTCATTGGCATTGCGGGCAGCGTCGCCGTCGGCAAAAGCACTTCGGCGCGTATTCTGCAGGCATTGCTGGCGCGATGGCGCAACCACCCCAAAGTGGATTTGATCACCACCGACGGTTTTTTGCATCCGACTGCCGTGCTGGAAACGCGCGGGTTGATGAAGCGCAAAGGCTTCCCGGAAAGTTACGACCGACGACGGTTGGTCAAATTTGTTGCCGACGTGAAATCCGGCGAACCTGAAGTCACCGCGCCGATTTATTCACACTTGATTTACGACATTGTGCCCGATCAGGTGCAGGTGGTGCGCCAACCGGACATTATGATTGTCGAAGGATTGAACGTGTTGCAGACCGGTGTCGGCACGGCGGAAAACGATTCGCCGATTTTCGTCTCCGATTATTTCGACTTTTCGATTTACGTGGATGCCGAAGAAGAAGACATCAAAACCTGGTACGTCAATCGCTTCCTGACGCTGCGGCGAACGGCGTTTCGCGATCCGATTTCGTACTTTCACCGCTACGCCACGCTGTCCGATGAAGAGGCTCGCCAAACCGCGCTGAGCATCTGGGAAGAGATCAACGGATTGAATTTGCGCGAAAACATTTTGCCGACGCGCAGCCGCGCGCACCTGATTCTGGAAAAAGGGCTGGATCATTCCATCCAACATGTGAGATTGCGAAAGCTCTGATTCAACGCAGCGGTTTGTACCAACGCGCCAGCCGGTTCGGGTCAACTCCCAACCAGTACAACACCTGCAGCCCAGCCCACAGCGCAAAGGTGCGAACAAAACGCCCTTCAAATCGCCGCGAAGATGTCACCGCTACAGCCGGCAATCGCACGAATTTTCCCGCCCGCTTCATTCGACGATACAAATCACAATCTTCAAAAATCGGATAATCCCGATACCCGCCCAACCGCTCAAACACGTCTCGCCGAATAAAAATCGCCGAATCGCCGTAACACATTCCGCCCAGCCGCAGCAGCGGATAGATCGCCGTCAGCAATCTCGCCTCGCGCGCTTCCCCGTCGAACGCCAGGCTGAAATTGCCGCCGCAAACTCGCTGGTCTTGCAGCAAGGTTTCAATCATCGCCAATGCGTTTTCGGGCAATTTGGTGTCGGCGTGCAGAAACAACAGCACGTCACCGTTGGCGACTTGCGCCCCGGCATTCATTTGCCGCCCTCGTCCGCGCGAAGCCGTCACCACCCGCCAGCCGCATACTCCAACCTGACGAACTGTGTCGTCTGCGCTGCCACCGTCAGCAACGATCACCTCAAATTCGCCGGAGAGCTTTTGCCCGGAGAGCTTTTGCAATGAAGCGGCGAGACTGTTGATTCTCGCCGCTTCATTGAGCGTTGGAATGATGATCGAAACTTTCACGGTCAGGGACTGATCAAATCGGCGTTGGCTCGTTGAATTTCTTCGGGAAAGGTTTTTAGCGCAACAGCGATGCGGGATTGCAATTCTTTGACGAGGTCGGGATGCCGCTCGGCGACATTGAAATTTTCGCCGGCGTCAAACGTCATATCGTACAGCTCCGGGCGAGCAAGTTTATTGTTCTTTTGCTGTCCGGAAGCTGCGGTATAACGCGGGATGTTCCAGCGGGCGACGTGAATCTTCCAGCGGCCCCAGCGCGCGGTTTGCAAAAACTCCTTGTCGAAAAACAGATAGAGATTTTCGGGTGGCTTTTTTGTCTGTCCCAACAAAAACGGCAAGGCGTTTTTGCCGTCCAGCGGCAGTTTCGACGCCACTGCCGGATTTTTGTCTCCGGCAATGGCCAACGCCGTTTGGAAGAAATCAATCGTCGCCAATGGTTCGTCCGACACACTGCGCGGTTTGATCTTGCCCGGCCAGCGAGCAATGAACGGCACCCGTACGCCGCCGTCATACGTCCAGCCTTTGCGCCCGCGCAATTCGCCCGGACTGCCTTGATACCAAGGACCGTTGTCGCTGGAAAACACGACCAGCGTGTCTTTATCCAATCCCTGCCGTTTCAATGCCGCCAGAATTTCGCCGACGCTCCAATCCAGTTCTTCGACCGCATCGCCGTAAGCCCCCGCCGCCGATTTGCCTTTGAACTTTTCAGAAGCGTACAGCGGAATGTGCGGCATGTTATGCGGCAGATACAAAAAGAACGGTTTGCCTTTGTTTTTTTCGATGAAAGCGATGGCTTCCTGCGTGTAACGCAAGGTCAGAGTTTCCTGCTTGACCGGCTGTTCGATGATTTCCGTCCCGCGCCACAACATCGAAGGTTGCATGTCATTGCTGTAAGGAATGCCGAAGTAAACATCGAACCCACGATCTGTCGGACGATACGGAGCCAGATGTCCCAGATGCCATTTGCCAATGGCCGCCGTTGCATAACCACGCGCTTTCAAGGCTTCGGAAATCAACGTCTCATTCGTCGGCACACCGGTCTTGTCCTGAAAGGTCAGCACATTCGACAAATGCATCTGTTCGATGCCCATGCGAGCGGCGTAACGCCCGGTCATCAACGCTGTGCGCGAAGGCGTGCAAACCGGCGAAACCGAATAAAAATTCGTCAGTCGCAAGCCTTCCGCCGCCATTCGATCCAAATTGGGCGTCTTGATCGCTTTCGAACCAAAGCAACTCAGGTCACCGTAACCAAGGTCATCGGCATAAATGAAGATGATGTTCGGGGATTGTTGCGCCGCCGCTGTTTTGGGCGATGGCCAGAAAGCCACCAGCGCACACAGAAACAGAAAACCCAGCTTTGAGCGTAGAAAAGAACAGCCGTCGAGTTTCATGGTAAGTCGCCTTTTTCAGAGGTTGATCGTTTTTGAAGCGGCGCGATTGTAGTGGATGGCCGGGCAATCGGCCAGACTTTCAATCTGCCATCCGATATGCCATAAATCTTCTTGCGTTCATTGACCGTATTCTCTGCTGGCCGTGAAAAACACTTGGCCGATTTCATCAAAAATCGAACCGTTATGATCAACAACGATAGATTGATTCGCGCTTGCCGTCGGTTGCCGGTTGACCGTGCGCCGGTGTGGATGATGCGCCAGGCCGGGCGGTATTTGCCTGAATACCGTGCCGTGCGCGGCAAAACCGATTTTCTGACACTGTGCAAAACGCCTGAACTGGCTGCCGAAGTTTCCATGCAACCGTATGACATTCTGGGCGTGGATGCGGTCATCATGTTTTCGGACATTCTGATCCCTGTCGAAGCGATGGGCGTCAAACTGGACATCATCGAATCGCGCGGCCCGGTGATTGAAACTCCTATTCGTAATGCAGAGCAGGTAGAAAAGCTGATCGTTCCCGATCCCGTGGAAAAAACCGGCTTCGTCATGGATGTGATCGAATTGCTGCGCCGCCAGCTCAACAATCGAGCGCCGCTGATCGGGTTTGCCGGGGCGCCGTTTACGCTGGCTTCTTACCTGATCGAAGGCGGCACGTCGCGCAATTTCGCTGAAATCAAACGCATGATGTTTGCCGATCCGGCGTTGCTGCATCGTTTGCTGGAAAAGATTGCTGACACCGTCACCGATTACCTGAACGCCCAGATCGAAGCGGGCGCGCAGGTCGTGCAGTTGTTCGACACCTGGGCGGGCGAATTGTCAGCAGGCGATTACGAAGAATTCGCGCTGGCTTATCATCAACGCGTGTTTTCGCGGCTACATCGCGGGCCGGACAATTTGACCGTTCCGGCGATTTTGTACATCAACGGATGCAGTGCCGTGCTGGAACAGATGGCGGAATCCGGCGCAAACGTCTTGAGTCTGGATTGGCGAATTGACATTGCCGAAGCGCAACGGCGATTGCACGCCGCCGGATTCGACAAGCTGGCTTTGCAGGGAAATCTGGACCCGTGCGCACTGCTTGGCAC
>JAEUQP010000462.1 GCA_016789645.1 Acidobacteriota bacterium
TCGGATTTATCGCTGGCTTCGTTCGGCAAATCTACGCAAGCCCACGAAGCTAGAACCATGCAGGGCAGCCTGCGCTTCATTTTCTAAAGGTGATGACATGAAATTACTGATAACTCTCTGCTTGCTTACATTGTTGGTTCCCGTTGCATTCGCCCAGGACGATACAGCTACTTGGCGACCGGCGACCGAAAAAGAATTGTCCGGGCTGATACCTGCCCGCGCTCAGGTGGAAAAGGAACGCATCGAAACCGAGCTTCGTTCGGCTTCCGGCGTGACCGATGGCAAAGGACATTTCATCGCCGGCGTTTTGCTGATCACCGCCGGATATTCGGCGCACGGCAAATACACGCACTTTTTCATCACGCAAACTCACATCAAAGCAGGCGACGCAAAAATGAAACCGGGCGAATATGTTTATGGTTATCGTCGTCTGGACGATGACACGCTGGAATTCATTTTTTATGAAGCGGGCACGGGCGTTCAGGTCGGAACGGCCAAAGCGCCCAGAGAATCGCGCACCGGCCCGATTCGCTCGCTGCTGGTGACTCCTCCTGTGAGAGGCAAAGGAACGATCCAGATTGGGCGATTCGCGTGTGAATACAGTTTGGAAAAGGAGAAATAACCATGATTCGGATCGCATTTCTGATCGCGGCGCTGAGCTTCGCCAGCTTTTCTTCTTCAGCGGTTTCGGCGAACAAGGCGGAAAAACTTTCTTCCCCGGCGACAAAAGTCGCTGTGTTGGAAGAGCAAGCCAAACAACGCGTCAAAGCCGTTTCGCGTGTGGCGCTGCCAGAGGAATCCGCCGACGTGTTCAAAGGCGTTGAAAGCTTTGACGCCAATCGCGTTCCAAATTACGCGCGCGGACTGGCGCAGATTCCGAACGCTCCCAAACAGTTCGCGCAATTGTTCAAAACCTTCGTCAGCGGCGGAACCATCGCGGCGGAAACCAAAATGGCGATGGGCTTACGCATTGCTCAGGTCAATGGCAGCCCTTATGTCGCCGCGCACGTGATTCGTTTGTTGCGGGAAAATCAGCGTGGCGCGGACCTGCTTGCCGCGTTGCGAGCAGAAAATCTGGCAGGACTGAAACCGGTGGAACAACGCGCGCTGCGATATGCGGAATTATTGACGCGCGACGCTCACGGCATCACCGACGCCGAGTTTCAAGCTGCCAGCTCGCTTTACAACGACGCGCAAATGGTGGAATTGACGATGGTCGTTTGCTTTTTCAACTACTTCACGCGGTACGCTGAAGCGTTGAATTTGCCGGTGGAAGCATGGGCGCTCGATCCCACTGTCAAACCGGTAATTCCCGAACGGGCCAAAAACCGTCTGACCGAAGCTCGCATTGCGTTGGTATCTGACGAAGTGATGAATGCCGCCGCCACGACGCTCGCCTCTTCCAAAGAAAACGCCGCGCAAGCGGGCGGTTTGGGGCTGGGCATCGCCAATTCGCAACGCGCGATGATGCTGGTTCCCGACTTGCAAACCGCCTGGCGTGCTTATGGCACAACGGCCAGAGCCAACAGCAAAATTGGCCGCGAGATTCAGTTGCACGTTTCGTTCGCGGTTTCGATGGCCAACGGATGCCGGTATTGCATACTGCATCAGGTGTTGGGCTTGAAGCGTCAGGGTGTTGATCCGGCCAAATTGCAGGCAATGAAAAAAGACGATTCCCAATTGACGCCGCGCGAATTGGCTGCCGTCAGCTTCGCCCGGAAATTGACGGCAAAGCCGAATTCGATCACGGACGCCGATTACGAAGCTCTGCGAAAAGAATTCGGCGATTACGGCGCTCTGGAAATCGTGCTGCAAACCGGCGCATTCGCGTTCATGAATCGCTTCACCGACAACCTGCGGCTGCCATCGGAAGACGAAGCGATTCACGTGTACAAGGAAATTTACGGTTCGGATTATTGAGGCTGAGTTGAGTGCTGTTCTTGCTGGGACTGACTGCTATTCTTCCGTCTTCGCCACCTCTGAAAGGTGATGACGAAGTAAGCAATCAGCAAAGGGATAAGAAACAAATACGAAAGCAGCCCCAGCACGAACAGCACTCCGTATGCTGCGTCATTTGCCGTTCTACTCTCAGGTATCCCTGCCATTATTGCGAAAACAGCGCCTTCCAGGTTGAGTGCAAGTAAAGCAAAGACGATGACAATCAGCGGTAAAAATGTTGCAACGATCAATTCTCCAGACTCAAGCTCAGCGCTTCTTTTCAGATAAAAGATCAGCAAAGCAACCCGCCAAGTGGCGACGATTGCCAGAAACCAGACATTGAGGCTTGCGGCTGTTTCGAAAGAAAACCATCGCTCAACAGGAATCGCATAAAGCATAGCAGGCGGCGAAACCAGCGAGATAAACGTCAGCAAGTTTCGGTAACTCCAATTCTTCGGTCTGAGCGGCCACAGCACTAGCCACAAGAATAACGACAACACGAAAATGTAAATGACCGAACCGACGCCGAGGTATTGCAATAGCTTCGCGCTGGGATGATCCCAATATCTGCCAATGCCGACCAACCAAGTGCAAACCAATCCAAAAGCCAGATGCTTACCATCAAGTTGCAAAAATTCTTCTTTGGAAAGACGGAAGGTGAGCAAACTGAGCGTAGTGCGGAGAACGTTTAACGGTTTGGCAGTGGTGTCTTTCATTCAAGTTTGCCTTTCAAGCTCTGGCCAAAGTCAGGAATGCCTGCAAGTCATCCGGCAACGGAGCCGTGAATTCGACTCGCTCTTGGGTCGCTGGGTGAAGAAAGCTTAGTTGAGCCGCGTGCAGAAACGGGCGGTCAAGTTTGGAAATAGCGGCTCGCAATCGTGCGCTTTTGATCGAATTGGCGCGGCCAGCCTGATACGTTGTGTCGGCGACGATCGGGTGCTTGATGTGCGCCAGATGAACGCGAATCTGGTGCGTTCGTCCGGTTTTGATTTCCACATCCAGCAAGGTGAATTCGTCGAAACGATTGACCACACGAAACAAACTCAGCGCATCGCGCCCTTCGCCAGCCGGACGAATCGCCATCTTGACGCGGCTGCGCGGATCGCGGCCAATCGGCGCTTCGATTTTTCCTTCGTCTTCTTTCACCACTCCATACACCAACGCCGAATAAATTTTGCGAACCGTACGCGCCTGGAATTGTTCGGCCAGATGCAAATGCGCGCGGTCGGTTTTGGCAACGACGATCAAGCCGGACGTGCCAACATCCAACCGATGCACGATGCCCGGACGAGAGGCTCCGCCGCGACGCGGCAATTGCAAGGCTTGCTGTTGAAAGTAATGCACCAGCGCATTGGCCAACGTGCCGGAACTGACTCCTGAACCGGGATGCGTGACCATTCCCGCAGCTTTGTTGATGACGATGATTTCGTCGTCTTCGTAC
>JAEUQP010000464.1 GCA_016789645.1 Acidobacteriota bacterium
TTCTTCTGGCTGTGCAGCTTTTGATTTCGTTCGGGCTGTGCGGTGGATTGTGTTGCGTAACCATCACGGAATTGTCCGCACCACCGTCCGCCGAACAAGTTGCCGAGTCTGAAGAAAACCTTCCGCCTTGTCATCGGAAAAAGGCAGAAGAAAAACAGCTTTCGCAATCACCTTCGCAACATCACACTGCCACCAGCAAAGCCACACAAGCCACAGCTTCGCTGTTGAATCGAAACTGTTGCGCAATGAAGCGCGAGACGCCCGAAGGCGAATCGCTGCCTTCGACTGCCGCACCGCAAATCAGCAACGTCATGGCCGTGCTGGCAACTCCGCCGTGGTGCGACAGCGCATCCGGGTTCGCACTCGCATCGGTTCCCATCCACTTTTCTGCGACTCATTCACCGCCTCATACGGGCTTTCAGCTCAGCCTGAGAATCTAAAACCAACTCCGGGATTTGTTCGTCTTCGTGCTGCCGGTTATTTCGCTGGCGGCTGAACGATTCGTGTCACCAATCATTTCGGAGTAAACCTAATGTTTATCAATACACTGGTTGCGCCGCTTCGTGCAGGAATGGCGGCGGTATTGTGCGTTTGCCTGTTGATTCCAACGGCAACGGCTCAGCAACCAACCACTGCACCGACTCAAAATCAGCAATCGCCAGGGCTGACGCTTGAAGCGCTGGAACAAATGGCGATCAAAAACAACCCCACGCTCGCTCAGGCTGAAGCCGCCATCCAGGCCGCCGAAGGTCGTCGCCGACAAGCCGGCCTGTGGCCAAATCCTGTCATCGGGTATGAAGGCGAAGGGCTGGCCTTCAATTCCCAGATCTATCCGTATCGCAACGGACAAGGCGTTTTCGTCGAACAAACTATTCTGACCGGCGGCAAACTTGGCAAAAGCAAAACCATCGCTGCGCAGGAAAAAGCGCAGACACAGGCAGAAGCCGAAGCGCAAAAGCTGCGCGTACTGAACGCCGTGCGGATGCTCTATTACGAAGCCGTCGGCGCTCAGCAACAGGTTGCGTTGCGCCAGCAACTGGCCGAACTGACGCGCGAAGCGACAGAAATTTCGGAAGAACTGTTCAACACCGGCGCGGCAGATCGCCCCGATGTGCTGGCCGCCGAAGTCGAATTGCAACGCGCGGAAATTGATTTGCTGCGCGCGCAAAACGAATACCAGCGCGTCTGGCAAACGCTGGCGGCGGTGGTGAACGATCCGAAATTGAAACCGGCGCAACTGGAAAATTCGCTGGAAACTGGTGCGCCGGTTCTGATTCAGGAAGAATTGCTGGCGACGTTATTGCGGGACAGTCCGGAACTGAAACGCGCGATGGTCGGAGTCGAACGCGCCAAAGCCGTCATCAGCCGCGCCAAAGCCGAACCTGCGCCGGATATTTATTTGCGCGGCGGGGTCGGATACAGCAACGAATGGGCGGAATTTTACGGCGGCAAAACCGGTTGGGAAGGCCGTCTGGAAGCAGGCGTGCGCGTTCCGCTATTCAATCGCAATCAGGGAAACGTCGCTGCATCGAAAGCCGACCTGACTGCCGCCGAACGCGAAGTGCAGCGCGTGGAACTCGCCTTGCGCGCGCGATTGGCGGAAAGCTTTGCCCAATACCAGACCTCGCTCGGCGTGGCCGTTCGCTACCAACGCGAAGTTCTGCCGCGCGCCCAACGCGCCTATGAACTGTATCTGGCCAAGTTTCGACAGATGGGCGCGGCCTATCCGCAAGTGCTCTTTACGCAGCGAACGCTGTTCCAAGCCCGCACCGAATACATTTCGTCACTGGTCGAATTGTGGCAGCACGTCGTTAAACTGCGCGGCTTGTTGCTGACTGGCGGACTGGATGCGCCCAACGGCGTGGCCGGCGATGCAGGCAACATGGGAGCGGGAAACAATTAAAGCTTTTCGTCCACGAAGCCGCACGAAGAGCCGCGAAGTTTCAATTGTTTCTTCGTGAACCTTCGTGTCGCTTCGTGGATGAAGTCTAGGAGTATTTTATGAATTCAAATCGTCGTAATTTTCTTCGTCGTACTTCGATGCTGGGAGCAGGTCTGGTCGCGTCTCAGACCGCCAATGCACAGCACCAACATCAGGAAACCAAACCTGCCCCGCAGGATCATTCGCAACATCAACACACGCCGCCGCCCAAACCGGCTGCGCCGTCCAAACTGCCTTCGCAGCCGGACACAATGGGAACGCCTGCGCCATTCAAACCGGTGTTCACACCTGACATTCCGAAACTGCCGTACAAATTGGAGAACGGCGTCAAGGTGTTTCATCTGGTGGCCGAACCGGTACGCACTGAATTTCTTCCGGCGGCTCCGTGGGCGGATGCGCGCGTGGTAGACGCCTGGGGGTACAACGGCAGCCTGCCCGGGCCAACCATCGAAGTGCAGGAAGGCGACCGCGTGCGCATTCATTTCACCAACAATTTGCCAGAACCAACGACGCCACATTGGCACGGGTTGGAAGTTCCCATGTCGCAAGATGGCGTGCCGGGCATTGGGCAATGGCTGATTATGCCGGGCGAAACTTACACCTATGAATTCATGCTGCATCAACACGGCACGTTCTTTTATCACTCGCACATGCCGATGCAGGAAATGATGGGGATGATCGGTTTTTTCATCGTTCATCC
>JAEUQP010000476.1 GCA_016789645.1 Acidobacteriota bacterium
GCTGCCCGCAATTAACAAGCCCGCCGCCAGAATCGCCGCGCAGATAAATGCAACTTGAGAGTTTTTCATATCGAAGTCTTTCGCGTTCGTAGTTCCGCCTTCAGGCGGCAGCGTTCGTTTGCCGAGTCTTTCGCCGGAAGTAGGAACCACGAACTTTTCAATGCAGATGGTCGCGACCAACAACGCGCCAGTCAGAATGCCTGCCAACTCAGTCGGCAGCGCAGCCAATCGCAATCCATTTTGCAAAATGACGATGGCGAACAATCCCAGCAGCGTTCCCCAAATCGTGCCGCGCCCACCAAAGATCGAAGTTCCGCCCAGCACAACCGCCGTAATCGCCATCAATTCATAACCGGTTCCGGCATCGGATTTCGCCTGGCCCAGATGTGCGACGTAAATCACTGCGGCCAGACTGGCGGCCAAACCGGATAGCACGTACGCCAGCCCAATTCGTCGCGCGACAGGAATTCCGGCAAAACGTGCGCCTTCGGCGGAAAAGCCGATGGCATACAAGCTGCGGCCAATGACCGTTCGATGCAGCAGCAAAAAGGAAAACGTCGCCGCAGCAATCAAGACCAAGGTTTGCGGCGGCAAAAATCCAAACCAATATCCCTGTCCAAAAAACAGAAACGAAGCCGGAAAGTCCGAGTAATTGGCCACGCCGCCCGTGATGCCTTCGGCCAAGCCGCGAAAGAGTGAAAAGGTTCCAAGTGTGACAATCAAAGCTGGCAGCTTGAACCGAGCGATCAGTAGGGCGTTTAACATTCCGCCAATCAAACCGACCAACAAGGTCAGCGCGATGCAAAGCCAGATTGGCAATCCGGCGGCTTTGTGAAGCCAGCCGAACGCGATGGCTGCCAGTCCCATCATCGAACCGACGGACAGGTCAATGCCTCCGGTGATGATGACCGGCGTTAACGCCAACGCCAGCAAGCCGATTTCCACGCTCAGCCGCATGATTTCAAACCCGTTCGAACGCGAAAAGAAGTTTTCGCCGATGGCGCTGAACAACGCCACTTCGATGAACAACAGGATCAGCAGCGCCCATTCGTGATTTGGAAACAGGCGTTGCCGCAGCGGTTCTTTGGTGGCGAACAAAGCGGGTTGAGTCATCTGAAGAATTGATCTGGATTGGATTTACAGCGTAAAGCGCGCGGATTATATTGGCCTCGCTTATCAAAGCAAAACGGGCAAATCGCACTAATCCCCAAAATAGCTCCAACCGGTCGGAACGCTCTGCCAGTTCGTTTTGATCAGGCTTCGTTATCAATTCGGCGTGGCAAGCTGGCAGCTTGGCGCGCTTTCTTTCAGGAGGAAAATCATGGATTTGACAGGGATTCTTCAAGACGCGCTCAGCGGCAACAACGTCAGCCAGATCAGCCAGGCGATTGGCGCAGACGAAAGCTCGACCAGCAGTGCGATTCAGGCGGCGTTGCCGATGTTGCTGGGTGGATTGGCCAACAACAGCGCCAACGAAGAAGGCGCGTCGGGGATTCTGGGCGCGATTGATCGCGACCACGACGGCAGCGTGCTGGACGACATTGGCGGATTGATTGCGGGAAACATTGGCGGCGGAGCAGGCAATGGCGCGGGGATTTTGGGACATATTTTCGGTGGTCAGCAGGGCGGCGTCGAACAAGCCGTCAGTCAGGCCAGCGGATTGGATATGAACAAGATCGGTCCGTTGCTGGCGATTCTGGCTCCGATTGTGATGGGCGCTATCGGACGCGCGCGGCAAGGCGGCGGGGTAGGCACATCTGATCTGGGCGGATTGCTGGGCGGAGCGGCTCAGCAAATGGGCGGAGGAGCGGACCTGATGGGAATGCTCGGCGGCTTGCTTGACCGCAACCGCGACGGTTCGGCGGTGGACGATGTCATGGGAATGATCGGCGGTATGTTGGGTGGACGGCGTTAAAAGCAGTTTCCAGATACCAGTTTCCAGTTTCCAGTTGGCGCGTTGCCAGGATGGAAGCTGGAAACCGGAAACTGGAAACTGGAAACTACGATGGCCGACTTCAAATACCAACATGGACGGCTCAGCTACCTGAAAAAATCCACAGGGCAGGAGCGTGGGCTTGAAGACTGGCAACTGACGCGCAATCGCGATGGTTCGGTGACGATGCG
>JAEUQP010000531.1 GCA_016789645.1 Acidobacteriota bacterium
GAAAGGAGCAAGGTTCGACTGAGCCTCGACATTTCTCCTGAAGCCAATGAATTGCTTGAACGACTTGCCACTCAAATTGGAGGCACGAAAAGCGACGTACTCCGCAAGGCGATTGTCTTGATGGAAGTCGCCATTCAAGCCAAACGAGAGGGCAAAAAATTCGGAATTGCCGAAAAAGATCAGCAATTGGCGACGGAAATTGTCGGGCTTTAAGTCTGCCTCGATTTCTTGATGAGCAATAGCAATTTGGACCTCAACGAATTGGCCTCCAGCCAAGCCGTCAAAATCTCCATTGCCACCGTCGAAAACACAGCCGAACGCGAATCCCGACTTCGGGTCGAAGAAGCCAACGCCGCACATCAACGCAGAAAAGAAATGCTTTTGTACAGCGTCACAATTGGCGTCGTGTCAATCGTTGTCGTCCTCTGCGCTTGGGTCATCCTGCGAAAAGGATTGGCCACAGAAGACGGCAAGTTGGCCTTGGCGCTGCTGACTTCAATCGTCACCGGCTTGGTCGGTTATGCGACAGGTCGAGCCTCCAAATAATCCATTCTCGTAAAAGTCTTGCTGGTCTGCTGCTCAAAGAGGAAATTATCGGTTTCCTCTTTGAGCAGCACGCTTCCTGATTTCTTTTCCGCGCTCTGCTTTTTCTTCGCGTTCGTCATCGTCGTCTTCAATCGCGCGAACGAAGGCGCTGCGAACCGGCGCGGGCATGGGAGAATCAGCGCCTTTGACCGATTTCCAGATGACTTCGTTGAATTCGATGTCAGGCAGCGTGTCTTCCTTGCTGAAATCCCACATCGCTGATTGCCGCGAACCGGGCGCGTTCGGCTGATTCTTTTCCGTCAGGTCAATGCGCGCCGGGCGATGTTTGAACGGGGTCATGTTCGCTGTTGCAGAGAACGAGTTGTACATCGGCGTTGCCGCGGCGTCGTATTGGCTCATCGGCGGCAAACCCAGAATCAATTCCATTGTTCGCAACATTCCCGAAGTCGTGTACATCGTCGAATCCACCACGCCACGCTTGGTGTAAGGGCTGGCGACAAAAGCAATCGAACGGTGAGCATCCACATGGTCAGGGCCGTTTTGCGCGTCGTCTTCCAGGACGAAAATCGCCGTTGAAGCCCAGTATTTGCTGTTGCTGACGGCTTCGACCAGACGCCCAAGCGCCAGATCGTTTTCGGCTACATAAGCGCGTGGCGTCGGAACTCCCACGCGCGTGCCCTGCGTGTGATTGTTGCCCAACCGGACAATCTGGAACTGCGGCAAGTTGCCGTTCTTTTCAAACTCGCGGAACTCTTCCAGCCAGATATCCACGCGGGTGTTGTCCGTAATGGAAAGATCATACGGCGGAAACTTCGGACTGAAATGGCCAATCAGCGCATCTTCCGAGGTGAAATTTTCCTTGCGGGCTTTGGCGGCTGCCGCCGTGTCGGCTTCATTGCCGCCACCTCCGCCGAGTTTCACATCGCGCACGCCGACAAATTCGCCGTAGCTGCGATAACTAACACCAGCACGTTTGCAATAATCCCAAATGTACCCAGCGGTCGGGCGAGAAATTCGTTTGCTGCCTTCGTAATCATAAGTTCGACCGCGCCGCGAATAATTCGTCGGCCAGGTCTTTTCGACGTAATCCGTGGCGTAAGCCGCCGTTGACCAGTTGTGGCCATCGGCGGAAACCTCAGCGTCCACGTAAAAGTTATCCAGCAAGACAAATTCACGAGCCAGCGCGTGCTGATTGGGTGTCACGTCTTCGCCAAACAGCACCAGATTCGGATCGCCATTTCCTTCTTTCATATCGCCCAGCACCTGATCGTAAGTCCGGTTTTCCTTGATGACATAGATGACGTGTTTGATCGGCGAAGCTTCGCCGAGTTTGACCGGAATCGCCGTTTTCTCTTTTGGCGCGCGAGCGGCTTTGAGCAGCGCGTCGGTGTACGGGGAATTGGCATAAGTTCGCTTGGTCAATTGCGCCAGTTTGGTTTTGCCGGGCAGGTCAATCAGCGAAACTGTGCCTTTCAGCATGCTGCCGATGTACTGCGCTGTGCGGCCTTTGTAAGGCGTAGGTCCTTCGGGATTCGCCGCCGAAGCCACGCCTTTGCCGTTGGCGACGAAAATGCGTTTGCCGTCTTTGCTGACACGCACCGAAGTCGGATACCAGCCGGTCGGAATGAAGCCTTCGACTTCGGCGGCCTGGCGCTTTTTCACGTCCACGATGGCGACGTTGTTGTTGTCGGCGTTGGCGATGAACAGAGTCTTTTCGTCCGGCGACAACGCGACAGCGTTTGGCGTGCTGCCCGCGGGCGATTTCGGATGCAAGGCGGTCGAGATGGCTTCGATTTCTTTTTGCTGAACGGTGTCCACGACAGAAACCGTGTTGCTGTTGGCGTTGGCGACGTACAGTGTTTTGCCGTCGCGCGTCAGTTCAATGTCGTTGGGATGGTCGCCAACCTGAATCGTCGCCGTGACAGAATTCGTTGCAGTATCAATCACCGCCAAACTGCGCGAACCCCAGTTGCTGACGTACAGCCGTTTGCCGTCGCGCGCCAGTTCGCAATCGTAAGGATATTCGCCGACTTCGATTTTCTTGATGACTTTTTGGTTCGCCAGATCAACCACCGCGACTTTATGCGTCAGGTTTTCCGCCGCATAAAGCCATTTCCCATCGGGCGAAACGGCAATACCCGCCGGAAAGGCGAATTCGCCGCGACCTGCTCGCCGAGCTTCGTCGCGGGCGCGATCATCCAGCCAGTGATATTCCTCGCTGCCCAGATTGATCTTGCCCGTGTCTGTGGCTTTGCCGTCGGCAAAATCGAACAGCAGGATTTCGTTGTCGTCTCCGCCGGAAACAAACAGCCGTTTGCCGTCAGGCGACAGCGCAATTCCCAACCAGGACTTGGCGACCTTGATCGTTTGCACGCTTTGGCCGGCATTCAAGTCAATGATGTCCACTGTTTGATCGCCATTGCCGTTGGTCGTC
>JAEUQP010000579.1 GCA_016789645.1 Acidobacteriota bacterium
TGAGTATCTTCTGGTGTCAGTGGCGTAGTTTTACAAACAAGAGAGAACAGCGCCAACACACTACAGAGGAATATTGTTCTGGTCATTGCGTTCATTGCGTGTTGAATACAATCCTTTACGAAAGTTGTGTGCCTGATCGCCACACAGTCAGAACCAGCAACAAAAGGCGGATGGCCGGATACATCGGCCACCCCCTCTTGTAATTTGAACTACGCGGTTTCAGGCAAGGCGTGGATCGCGGTTTTTTGTGATTTCGGGCGTCTGAAGATCAGATCAAGAGCGAAATAAACAAATGCCACAGCTCCGATGGCAAAGACAGTGTCGCCGACGATTCGCATCCAGCGGAGGAACTGCATCAAATCGGTTTGCATAAATTCAGGACTGCGCGCCGACCAGTATCCCACTGAAACCGATTGCTGGGTTTGCAGCAACCCAATCGGCAACAAGCTCAGCACGATTTCCATCAGCATGCCGATGTTGATCGTCCAGAATGCAAATTTGATCAACGATTCTTTCCACAACAATTCCGGCTTCATAGCACGCAGGCAGAACAGCGTCAGCGCAAGCCCCAGCGTTCCGTATACGCCGTACAGCGCTCCGTGTGCGTGGACAGCGGTCGTGTTCAAACCTTGCATGTAGTAAAGCGCAATCGGCGGGTTAATCATAAAGCCGAAAATCCCTGCTCCAACCATGTTCCAGAATGCGACGGCCACGAAAAAGTAGACCACCCATTTGTATTGTTGCAGCCACGGACGCACTTTTGTGTGGTTGATGTTTTCCCAGGCTTCGAAACCGACCAGCGTCAGCGGCACGATTTCCAGAGCGCTGAACACTGAGCCAAAAGCCAAAGCCACGGTTGGCGTTCCGGCGAAATACAAATGGTGCAACGTGCCGATGATGCCGCCGGACATATACACCGCGCCGGATAATAGCGATGCTTTGGCCGCGCGCTCAGCGTTGATGACGCCCAATTTAGCAAACAGGAACGCGATGACGACGGTGGCAAAAACTTCAAAGAAACCTTCCACCCACAGATGGACTACCCACCAACGCCAATATTCGACCACGGAAATGTGCGATTTCATTCCCCAGAACAAACCAGGGCTGTAAAACAGCGCAATGCCCGCTGTGGTAATCAGGTACAACACCAGCAGCGATTTTCGATTGTCGTTTTTTCGCAGCGCCGGAATCGCCGTGCGAGCCACCAGAAACAGCCACAACAATAATCCGACAAACAAAGCCGCTTGCCAGACCCGCCCAAGGTCAACGTATTCATATCCCTGATGACCGAAGTAAAACGCCGACGCCCCCGTCAATTTATTGGCGACGCTCAGCCACTGGCCGGCCATCGAACCCAGCACGACAACCAGCAATGCGCCAAACAACAAATCCACGCCCAGCTTTTGCCCTTTCGGTTCATAACCGCAAATGACCGGACCGATAAACAGTCCCGAAGCCAGCCAGGCAGTGGCGATCCAGAAAATGCCAAGTTGAGTATGCCAGGTGCGCGTGACGACGTAAGGTAGATAATCTGCCAGCGGGAAGCCATAAAATCCGCCGCCTTCGACTCCGTAATGCGCCGTCAGGATTCCCATGAAAATCTGCAACAGAAAGAGCAGTGAAACGACCAAAAAGTATTTGACCGTCGCCTTTTGTGATGGAGTCAGCGTTGACCCGATCAACGGGTCGTTGTTCGGGACGTCGTGGTCTTCTTCGGGTTTTCGTCTGGCCAGCAACCAGACCATGGCCCCGATTCCTGCCAGCAGCATAATCACGCTGACGCCTGTCCAGACGATGGCGCTGCTGGTGGGCGTATTGGCAACCAACGGTTCCGCCGGAAAATTGCTGGTGTAAGAAATGGTCTGGTTCGGGCGATTGGTAACGGATGCCCAGGAAGTCCAGAAAAAGAACGATGTCAGTTGGCGCAACTTGGTCGGGTCTGGCTGAGCGTTGCGTTGAATGGCATACGCCTTGTTGCCGTTGGTGAAAACGTCCGAGTAATGCTTCAGACTGCTTTCAAAAGCTTCGGCGCGGATTGGTTCAATTGTGATTTTGCCAGTTTGCGGGTTGTAATTGTTTTTCCGAACAGTGTCTTGCAACCGCTGCCGCAGCACGGCTTGTTGTTCGGAATTCAGCGCACCATATTCTTTGGAAAATTCCGCCTTGGCCCATTTGTCCAGAATAAAGATGGCTTCGCGGTGCAGATAATCGGCTGTCCAGTCGGGAGCAACGTAACTGCCATGCCCCCAAATGGAACCGACCTGCATTCCGCCCATTGCCTGCCAGACATTTTGCCCGTTGGAAACTTCACCTTCGGCAATTACTACCTGCCCATCGGTGGTCACGACTTCGCGTGGAATTGGCGGTGCCTGCCGAAAAATCTCAGTTCCCACCCAGCCCAACACGGCAAATGAACATAGAAAAATTGCGATAAAAAGAATCCAAAGCCGTTTCACAGAGTCTCCTTAAAAAGTTTGAGTGAACTTGTATCTTGGCGAAAACAACGAATGCCTCAATGCACAAAACAACCGGAACGAACGGCCATATTGGCCCGGCTTCCTTCTGCCTGAAGCTCCATTTCGACTGCTCGCGGAAACAGAATGTTGTTTTCCAGATGAATGTGTTGGTGCAGATCGGCTTCAAATTCAGCCAATGCCTGATAGAGCGTCTGGTAGCTGATGCAAGCGTCAGACGGCGGGACGTAATTGCCGGCAATCGAACGCATCTGGCGCAACAGGTCGCCCGCCGCATCATGTTCGCTCATCATCATGCGTACGGGATTTTGAACGGTGGCAAAAAACGGCGTCGGGATGTTGTTGTGATTCGTGATCGCCGCTTCCATCAGGTTGATGTATGGAAACAGCACCTGCTCTTCCTTCAGCATATGCGGGAGCAAATCCTGCTTGAGCGCCAAAAACAGGGTTTGGAGTTGCGCCAGTTCGGGATGGTTTTCGCCGTGCCGCGAACATACTTTGTCGAGCAATTTTTCCAGCCGTTCGAGTTCCTGGCGAGTGAAGACGTGATGTTTGTCCACGATGTAAGAGCAAAGATCGGTCAGGGATTCTGTTTGCCAATCCAATGAATTGACACCCGACGGGGTTGTGTGCCCGGCTTCTTCCAGCGAGCGCACGACTTCCTCGATTGGCACATGAAACGTGGCGCAAGCATCGGCCAGCGTGCGTCCGCCGCCGCAGCAATAATCAATTCCCATACGTTCAAACACGCGCGTCGCGCCCGGCATGGTAACGGCCAGTTCTCTGACCGTGTGAGTCGTAGTTACAGACATAATTCCTCCCATTGATTTCGCCCACAGGCGGTTGTCAAATTTGAGACGTAAACGCGACAACACCTTACCGGTTGACGAACCCCGAAGCAGTGACTTAAGTCATCGTGACGAAAAAATCGGCATGGTTTTATGCCGCCAAGCATCCAGGAGAAGAAACCGATGAAACTTCGATCTGCTTTGAAACTGCCCAAAGAGCATGGCGCCTGGGCGATGTTTTACATTCCGTTCGTGCTGGGATTGCTGGTGGCTGGGAACTTCAATGTGCCTTCATTGCTGTTGCTGATTGCAGCAACAGCGGCGTTCATTTCCCGCGAATCATTGCTGATCTGGTGGCGTGCGCGAACACGCGGACGACAAACCCCGTCCTCCATCGAAGCTGGCCGTTTGTTGCTGGTGTATTTGCTGATTGCAGTGACGACGGGCGCTCCGCTGATTTTCGTGTACAAACTCTACTGGCTGATTCCGCTGGCGCTCGCCGGCACTGTGCTGTTGCTGGTCAACGGATGGCAGGCAACTGAGTTCGAAGATCGTACCGTGCAAAGCGAAATTTTGGCCATTGCCGGGTTGACGATGACGGCTCCGGCGGCGTTTTACGCAGCCAGCGGAACCTGGACGGCAAGCGCGTGGTGGTTATGGGCATTAAGCGCAGCGTATTTCGCCAGCAGCGTCTTTTACGTCAAATTGCGCGTGACCCGGCTGCACGCCAAACAGATTGAAGACAAACGCCGCGCTCAACAACAATGTGTCGTTTATCATTCCTTTTTGCTTTGCTCCCTGGTGGCGCTGGCCATGACGCGGAGCTTGCCGTTGTTTGCCCTGATAGCTTTCGCCCCCGTGCTGGCGCGAACCCTGCGCAGCCTGCTCAGCCCGGAACCGCACCTGAATCTGAAGCAAATCGGAATCGCCGAAATCGTTTATTCGATCATTTTCCTGATTTTCACCACCTTGACCTTTCGTTCGATGATCTGACGCCGCAACATTGAATCGAACCCGGCTCGGCGCGACAATGCCAGGCCATGACCACAGACAAAATTGCTGCTTTGCGCCGGACAACGCTTTTCGGGGAACTGAATGAAACAGAGTTGCGAGCATTGGCCGAACGCGCCGTCGAACGTCGTCTGAACCGCAACGAAGTTCTGTTCTTTGCGGGCGACGAAGCCGCCGGATTGTTCGTCATTGCCCAAGGCGCGTTGCGCGCATTTCGCGAAGGAGTGGACGGGCGCGAACAGGTGATTCACGTCGAACGCGCTGGTGCCACCATCGCCGAATTGCCGGTGTTTGACGACAAACCATACCCTTCCACAGTTGCCGCCGAAGAAGATTCGACCGTTCTGTTCCTTTCCAAACGCGACGTGAAATCGTTGTGCATGACGCATCCTGAAATCGCTCTGGCGGGGTTGAAGCTGCTGGCTGGCCGTTTGCGAAAATGCGCTGAACTGGTCGAGGCCTTGTCGTTGCGCGAAGTGGATCAAAGACTGGCTCGCTGGTTGTTGACGGAAGCGCGCGCGCGTGGCAAACGAACCAGCGACGGGTTGGAACTGGATTTGGTGCTGACCAATCAACAAATCGCAGCCCGCATCGGTTCGGTGCGCGAAGTCGTATCCCGCGCGCTGACTCGCTTGCAACAAAACGGATTGATTTCCGTCGAAGGTCGCCGCGTCGTAATCCAACAGGAAGCAACGCTCAGCATTTTTGCTGAAAATTGATCTTTCGAGCCGGTTTTGTCGTACTTGTCGGGCGTGTGTTAAATTCAAATTCGTCAGATAGTTCGGGAATTCAGATGTAACGAGGCTTAAGCACTTTTGATTACCGCCACTTCAAATCGAATCAGCGAATTACAGCAAACCATCGAAAGCGTCATTCGCGGCAAATCGGAAGCCGTGCATTTGGCGATTGTCACGTTGCT
>JAEUQP010000596.1 GCA_016789645.1 Acidobacteriota bacterium
GAGTTGAAGAAGTTGCAAGTAAAACAGTAACGCGGAGAAACCAGCTATGGAATCATTCTGGAAAGATTGGCAGCATTCGATCCGGTCGTTGAGCAAGACCCCTGGATTCACCTTTGTCATCGTGTTGACGCTGGCGCTGGCCATTGGCGCAAATACGGCGATTTTTTCGGTTGTCAACGCTGCGCTGTTCAAACCGTTACCGTATGCGGAACCGGATCGGTTAGTGCATTTGTGGGAATCCACGCCGCAGAAAAGTTATCCCAAACGCGAAGCTTCCTATCCCGATTTTCAGGATTGGCAACAGTGCGAGGTCTTCGACGGAATGGCTGCTTACAGAGGTGGCGGCGGTTTTATGCTGGCGACTCCGGAAGGCTCCGAGCGGGTTGATGGCGGATTGGTAAGTGGTAATTTCTTTTCGGTGCTGGGCGTGAAACCGTTACTTGGCCGAAGCTTGACAGAGGCGGACGATAAGCAAGGCGCAGAGCGAGTTGTTTTGTTAAGTTTTGGGTTCTGGCAACGTCGCTATGCAGGAGACCCATCTGTTGTTGGAAAACAGATCGTGTTGAGCGGGAATGCCTGCCAGATCATTGGGGTATTGCCTCCGGAATTTCAATTTGCCCCACGTGGTTCGGCGGACATTTGGGCGTCGTGGCAACCCAGCGGAGGCATGGTTACGCGACGTTTCATGCATTGGGTGAACGTCATTGCGCGATTGAAACCCGGTGTCAGTCTGGAGCAGGCAAAAGCCGCGATGCAGCCCATCACCTCTCGTATCGCGCAAGAACACGCTGAGTCTCACACTGGAACCGGAGTTCAGGTTGTTCCGCTGCACCAGGAATTTGTCGGCAACATCAAACCGCTGCTAGTGCTGTTGCTGATTGCTGTTGGATTTGTATTGCTGATTGCTTGTTCTAACGTCGCCAATTTGTTGTTGGTGCGCGCGTCAGGAAGACAGAAAGAAGTTGCTATTCGGTCGGCGCTTGGCGCTTCTGCCGGGCGATTGGTGCGACAGATGCTGACGGAAAGCTTGGCGTTGGCAGCGCTTGGAGGAATCGTTGGATTGGCGCTGGCTTGCTGGGGCGTTGACGCGCTGATTTCAGCAATCCCGGATAATCTGTTGAACTCGATGCCGTATTTGCGGAGCGTGAAGATTGATGGGCAAACGCTGGCATTCACTGGTGCACTGTCGTTGACGGTCAGTTTTCTGTTTGGGCTCGCTCCAGCGCTACAAGCAACGAACACGGATTTGCAGTCCGTTCTCAAAGAAGGTGGCAAGACCTCTGGCGCGGCGGCTCGACAGGGACTGCGAAATGCACTAGTTGTTATCGAAGTCGCCCTGGCGTTGATGTTGCTGGTCGGCGCCGGATTGATGGTCCGCAGTTTGTGGGGAGTGATCAACGTGGATCCGGGATTTAATCCGCGAAACCTACTGACATTTACCTTCACTTTGCCCCCCGCCTCATACGATTCAAACGAAAAACTGATTGTCGCGCGACAACAAATGCTGGAACGGTTGTCCGCCGTCCCCGGCATCGAAGGAGCTGCAACGGTCAGCACGTTGCCACTTATTGGCGGGAACACCACGCGCTTTTATCCCGCCAACCAGCCTAAACCTTCTCCCGGCGATGATATCGAGGCCAATCTGCGCGACGTCAGCGCAAATTATTTCCAGGTCATGGGCGTGCGGTTAGTTTCAGGCCGATACTTTTCTGAGCAGGATACGGCAAATTCGCAAACCGTCGTCATCATCAATCAATCGTTAGCCAAGCGCGTGTTTCCCAATCAAGACGCCGTGGGGCAAAGCATCGTTTTCACAGGTGGAGACCCCTCACCTTTGCAAATCGCCGGTGTGGTCGTTGATGAAAAAATCACCGGTTTAGACGCACGGAACACAGCTGTTGTTTATACCCCTTACCAGCAAGACTCATCTGTCAGTTTTGCCAGTAGCGTCGTCGTCCGAACGATTGGCGACCCAATGAGTTTGAGCAATGTTGTTCGCCGGGAATTGCAAACTTTTGAGCCGGGAATCTACATCTTTTTTGTTCGAACGATGGAGCAGATCGCCGCAACATCTCCGGCGACGTTTGTTCGGCGTTATCCAGCAATGCTGATTGGCCTGTTTGCCGGAGTCGCGCTATTGCTGGCTGCAGTTGGAATTTATGGCGTCATTTCTTACTCGGTCAGTCAGCAGACTCATGAAATCGGTGTGCGTATCGCGTTGGGCGCTAGTCCGGGGAACGTTCTGGGTCTGGTGATGAAAAAGGGAATGGGACTGACCTTGGTTGGTGTGGCGATTGGGTTGGTCGCTTCTCTTGTCCTGACCCGATTGATGGCGGATATGTTGTTCGGCGTCAGTGCGACAGATCCAATTACTTTTGCCGGAATTTCCTTGTTGCTGGCTTTGGTCGCATTGCTGGCTTGTTACGTTCCGGCAAAACGAGCCATGAACGTAGATCCAATAGTTGCGCTTCGCTACGAATGAAGCGTGATTGAACTTTAAACTTCAGATTGAGGGGGAACATGAAAAACAAAATTTTATTGGCAATTGCCGGACTGGCGATTGTCGGTTTGATTGCAACTCCGTTTTTTGCCGCGCAGGCGAATGCCGATAAAGAAGCTGTACGTTTGGCTGTGCTGGATTACGTCGAAGGCGTGTACAACGTCCAACCTGAACGCATTGAACGCAGCGTGCATCCCAAATTGACCAAGTTAGGGTTTTATCGTCCGCCTGCCGATGCCGTGTATCGCCCGGCTTCTGTGATGACATTCGATCAATTGGTTCAACTCTCCAAAACCTGGAACAAGGAAGGCAAGCTGCGGAAAGACGCGCCGAAAGAAATCACCATTTACGAAGTACAAGACCAGACCGCAACGGCGAAACTGGTTGCCGAATGGGGAACCGATTATTTCCATTTGGCAAAATTTGACGGTAAATGGATGATTATCAACGTGCTGTGGCAAAGCCCGCCAAAGAAAAACTGAACTGTTTATCCGCGCTTACTTTCGTGAGCGAGCAGCCACTCTTTTCGTTCCATGCCGCCGCCGTATCCGGTCAGCTTTCCGTTCGCGCCGATGACCCGGTGGCAGGGAACGATAATCGAAATCGGATTTCTACCATTCGCTGCGCCAACTGCGCGCGAACTGTTTGGATTGCCGACTCGTTCTGCCAATTCTCCATAGCTGATCGTCACGCCATAAGGAATGTTCAACAGCTCGCGCCAGACAGACTTTTGAAATTCCGTGCCAATCATTTTCAGCGGCAAATCAAAATCGGTTAGCTCTCCGGCAAAGTAGGCGGCCAGTTGTTTGCGTGCTTCGGCAAACGGCTTTGCGTTGTCATCGCGCAACCAGGCGTCACTGAAAAACGGGCCGTGGCGTTGTGAAGTCATAAACAGACTGGTTAACGATTCTCCGTCCGAAGCCAGCAGCAGCGGATCAATCGGGCTATCAATTCGAGTGTAGTAAGTCGTCATTGTTCTCCCTCCAACGATTTCCAAAGGTGCATCACGGCGTAAGCGCGCCAGGGACGCCAGGCTTCGGCAAGTTCTAAAACACGTTTGGGTTTGTTTGTTCCCAGAGCTTTGTACACGCCTAAATCCGTGTGCGGAAACGCATCCGGCCACGACAATGCACGCATTGCGATGTACTGCGCCGTCCATTCACCAATGCCGGGAAGCTGTTTCAATTGCTCCATGGTTTGTTCGACATTGCCGCCGGGCGAAAGAGCCAACTTGCCGGATGCGATGGCTTCGGCCAAGGCCAGAATGGATTTCGCGCGCGCGCCAATGATTCCCAGCGAAGTCAGTTCGAAAAGTTCGGCAGTGGCGACGCGGTGCGGCGCTGGCGACAAATGCGTCAACGCCGCAAACGGTGTTTCCACCGGCTCGCCAAAACTGGCTATGTACCGACCTGCAAGTGTTGTTGCTGATTTCACGCTGACTTGTTGACCCAAAATGGCGCGAACAGCGATTTCGAATCCGCTGAAGGCTCCGGGAACGCGCAAGCCCGGATTCGCCGCCGCCAATTCGCCAAGTTGCGCGGCAATTTTGGTCGGCTCAGCTTTCAAATCGAAGACTCGTTTGACGCCCGCCAACACAGGCAAAATTGCTTTTGCCAACGAAGCCGACAGTTCGACTCTGAGCACGGATTTTCCTTCTACTGGTTCAACCGCGATCCAGCCGGTTTGTTTTCCTTCGGCTACGGTTCTCGCGTAGCGATTGCCTTCGACGGTTTCAGCACCTTTGAGCGCACGGGCTTTCAGATAATGCAGCAACGATTGCCAATCCAGCGGTGGATGATAGGACAATTCGCACACCAGGGTTTCCGCTGCTGCCGTTGTGCGCGTTTTTCTCAACTCGGTTGGATTCAACCGATACCGCTCTTTGAACAACGCATTGAACCGTCGCAAGCTGGCAAAACCGCTGGCAAATGCGATTT
>JAEUQP010000608.1 GCA_016789645.1 Acidobacteriota bacterium
CGAGTATCAATTACGCGCCTTATGAAGTCCGAAGCAATTCCTTCATCATAGGCATCAGCGGAAGCGGCCATTTCAACATTTATCCCTTCTCGACCATTCACGCGGTGATAGACATCACTGGTTACTTCATTCCCTAACCCAATCTCAAAACCAGATGCGCCGTGCGAAAAGCTCTACTTCACACGGCGCATCGTTTTTGAAAACACTGTAAAGCCTGTTTATTTCTGCCCAACGATCAATGTCGCTTTGATGGAAACATCAAAATTCGATCCTTGCCGTTCGCGGTCAATGATTTTGGCAAGCTGTTGCTGAACCCGGCCACGAATGTCCGAATCCGGCAGAAACGCCAGCCAGTCATTCAGAAACGACGATTCAATCAGCGGCGAGCCGAAAAACTCCTGGGCGTCGGTGAAATGCAATCGTTCATTTTTGACTACACTGCGAACTTTACTCAGCCCGGTATCGAGTGCCATCGCCTCGGCATCGCTGGCGCTTAACGGTTCAGAAATCAATCGTTCGACTGCTGGCGAATGCTCGATCAGATTCAAATCGTAAAGCGCTTCCCAGTAAATCGAAAAAAATTCTCCAAAACTGCCCTGCGTTGCCAGTTTGGCGATCACTGTCCCGCCCTTTTTGGCCACGCGGATGAGTTCGTCAAAGGCGTTTTCGATTTCGGCAACCGGCAACATTGAAAAGTCGCCAATAACCAGATCGAATTCGCCGACTGGAAAATCCAGTTTCTTCAGCGAACCCAAACGAAACTCCGCGCGATTGGGCTTTTTGATGTCGGCCTTGCCGCGCGCCAACACCAATTTTTCTTCGCTCGGATCAACGCCAATGACGGCGACCTTCGCTCCCAATCGTAAAGAAAGATCAACGGCGTATCCGCCCGTCCCGCAGTTGGCGTCCAAAAATTTTCCCTCTTTCGGAAATTCGATCTCTTCGTCAACCATACGGTCGAATATTTCGCGCCATTGGGGGACAACATAAAGATCATAAAGGTAAGCCAATTCTTTGGCGTCGTGTGTGGAACTTTGCAACTTGTGAATTCCTCAGTGTTTGGTTTCCAACATGCTGCGAATCAAGCTGACCAGCTTGTCGCAACCTTCCAGCAAAACATCCGTCGTCGGTTTGCCGTATCGGGTTTCGTAATCGGCAATCGTCGAACGAACTTCTGATTCCGTCATGGATTCGTGATTGATGGTCAACGCAATGACAGGTTTTTGCGCCAACAATTCCAAAATTTGAATCTCGCGCTCCAACGGACTCATCGGATAATCATCGAACCCGTCGTAAACTTTTCGCGCCGGAGCGTGCTGCAAAATCACACCATCCACGCGCCCGGCGGCAATTAACTCAAACCCTCCCGGGTAAGCCGGATGCGCGATGCTCCCCTGTCCTTCCAGCAAAATCACCTGCGGGCGTTCATTGCCCCAGGCTTCGTAAACAGCATGTTCGATTTCGCCGGTCACGAAATCATTGACCAGCGAATCAAGCAACAACCCATATTTGACGCCTTGTAACCAGGAAGTCTGTCCCGTGCCGATCAACTCGCTTTTGATGCCTGCAGCGTTCAATGCTTGATTCAGCTTGACGGCTGTCGTGCGTTTGCCAATCGCTGAATCGGTGCCAAGCACCGCTAGCTTCAACGCTTTGACTTGTTCGATTTTGCCAGTGAAAAAATGAAGCTGTGAACGAGGCGGCGTTCGCCGAACGTCGCGAAGTTTGACCTGATGTTGTTCCGCAAGGGCGGCGAACTCAGGGTCGTCCGACAAAAACTCATGCAATCCGCTGTCTGCATTCAAGCCTGCCGCAATCGCTTGTTTCACCGCCTGCCGAGCCGATTCCGGCAATCTGCCGCCATCCGGCGCCAGGCCAATCACCAAAAACTGCGGTTGAACTTTCAATTGCTCGATTGCATTGGCAAAGCTGGAAAAAATCGGAATGCCATTGGGCTTGCCGTCTAAAACCTCTCCTGCGTCGCGCCCTGCCTTGGTCGAGTCAATCACGCCAACTACCTGATACCGCGCCGTGAATCGCACCAAGCCGTTGGCCGTTTTGCCAATCGGCGTTGCGAACGCGCCTTCGCAATACACAATCGCTGAACCGTCCATATTGCTGCCTTTGAAAAATGAAATTTTGATGGATAGGCCATCATCCACATTTGGACAAACACTGGCAAGAACCATTGCCTTGCCGCTCAATCAGCAGTCATACTTCAAAGCGAACTCTGACAACCTCAATTTTATTCCAAAGGTGACTTGATGAAGATTGTGACTCTCGCTTTTTCTATATTCTTGGCGACGCTGGTTTCTGACTTCGGCTGGCAAACCGCTCAGCAACCGAAAAACTTTTCTATTCCAGTAATTGATCTGTCTGAAGAAAAACAGCGGCAAATCATCGTTGACCGCGAGCCGGGACAGTATCTGGGACATCCGACTACGGTGCTACTGGAAGACAAAAAGACCATCATCGTAGTTTACCCTCAAGGTCACGGACGCGGAGCTATTATTATGAAACGCTCCACTGATGGAGGACGAACCTGGTCAGATCGGCTGCCGACGCCGAAAAGCTGGGAAACGTCACTGGAAACGCCAACGATTCACCGGGTCATTGACCGGCAAGGCAAAAAACGACTGATCGTTTTTTCCGGTTTGTATCCGATTCGGCTCTCAGTTTCGGAAGACGACGGCAAATCATGGAGCGAGTTGAAACCGATTGGCGATTATGGCGGCATCGTGGCGATGGGAAGCGTTGAACGGCTCAACAATGGCGATTACGTGGCGCTTTTTCACGATGACGGACGCTTTATTCGTAAAGACGGCAAACGGTCGGAATTCATGACGCTGTACCAGACGTTTTCCAAAGATGGCGGATTGACCTGGGGCCAACCGCAAGAGTTGTTCAAATCCGACCAAATTCATTTGTGCGAACCGGGCGTCATTCGATCACCTGACGGCAAACAACTGGCGATGCTGTTACGCGAAAATCGCCGAGTGCGAAATTCGTTTGTGATGTTTTCCAACGACGAAGCCCAAACCTGGAGCCAGCCGGTTGAACTTCCGGCATCGCTGACCGGCGACCGTCATACTGGCAAGTATGCTCCTGATGGACGCCTGTTTCTTTCGTTCCGCGATATGGCTCATGAAACGCCGACCAAAGGCGACTGGGTGGCGTGGGTTGGGCGTTACGAAGACATCGTTCACCAACGTGAGGGGCAATACCGTGTTCGGATGATGGATAACCACAAAAACAAATCCGGCTGGGATGCCGACTGCGCCTATCCGGGAGTGGAAGTTCTACCAGATGGCACATTTGTCACAACCACCTATGGACATTGGGTCGCGGGCGAAGCTCCCTACATTGTCAGCATTCGTTTGAGACTGAAGGAGCTGGACGCGAGGGCCAGACAGGTTAAACGATAAAATTCGACAAGTTTTTCACTTTCACGGCTTCAGGGGGCGTGCTAAATTTTGGTTATGCGAAACAGACGAACAGCCACGCGAAGAACGATTACGCCAGAAGCAGTTGTGTCCGGATATCAGCAAGGCTATTTTCCAATGTCGCGTGGCCGGTATGGAGAAATTGACTGGTTCATGTCCGAACCGCGCACGATCATTCCGCTGGATGAACGATTTCGCGTGCGTCGTTCGTTACGACAAGCCATTCGAAAAACTGAATTCGAAGTTCGGATCAACTCCAATTTCCCTGCCGTCATTCGTGCTTGCGCTCGCCACGATGAGGTTCATCCGGAAGAAGTCTGGTTGAGCGAAGATATGATCGCGCTGTACGTCGAGCTTCACCGTCGCGGTTTCGCGCATTCGGTCGAAATCTGGCAACACGGAGACATGGTTGCCGGGTTGTATGGCGTTTCCATGAAATCGGCTTTTTTCGGCGAATCCATGTTTACGCGGATCAGTTTCGGGTCGCAGATTGCGCTGGCGGTGTTGGCGGAACGATTGCGCCAGCGAAATTACAAACTGTTTGATGCGCAAATGCGGACGCCGCACATCGCTCATTTTGGCGCCATAGATTTAACCCACGACGAATATCTGGCCTTGCTGGCCGAAGCAATGCTGGAAGATTGCAAGTTTGTTGATTGAAACCAAACGGCGCGTTTTCGCCTTTGCAGACAGGCGTTCAAGTCTGCCTGCACAAAGCAGACGCACCATTTATTTGAGGAGGATATAACGATGCAAGCAGAAAGATACGTTCGTTCAGGGAGCTATATCGGTGAGCAACTTAAATCCGATTTGTCTTCGATCAAAGGCTTGGTGCTGGCGGTGTTTGCCGGATTGCTATTGATGTTCCTGGGCTTTCGCGCCCTACCGGTGGAAAGCACTCCATTGCTGGCCAAGGTCATGTGCCTGCTCAGTCTTTCAATTGCCGCTGGAGGCGTTGGCGCATATCTAGGGCGCAACATTCAAAGCCTGATTGCCGCCATCGGATTGTTCATTCTGGCCATCGTCGGCATGTTCGTCGTTCGCGCGGCAGGTGGTGGACTCCTGGCTGTCGGGTTGCTGATGGGCTGGAGCACAATTTTCGGCATGATGTTCGGGCCGTTCCTTTCGTATGCCATCAGCGAAGAAGGCCCCGGCATAGTCATTCAATCGCTGACCGGAACGACAGCCGTAATGATCATCACTGGCATCATTGCCATGACTTCCGGAATTAACTTTTCGGCATTGGG
>JAEUQP010000612.1 GCA_016789645.1 Acidobacteriota bacterium
TTTGGGGGTAACCGACAATCAACTCGCAAGTGGGCGGGATATTACTTTGTTTCAGAAAACTGTCAACGGGAGTTTGGCTTATTCTTTTTCGTCGGTGTACCAATCTTCGTGCGGGGAATATTGGCCGCACCACAGACACGCCGTCCAAGTCCAATGATGACCACAGCCCGGACATCTACCGTGTGTGTCAAAGGTGTTCCATTCCGTTCCGCAACCGCGAAAATATTCCGGCGGGCCTCCGTCGCCGCAAATCCATCGGCTGGAGGCATTCGGTCGCCATTTGCATTGCGGACAGCGGATGCGGCTGAATTTCGATTCGTCGTTGATTTCGCGCAAGGCCTTTTCAATCTTGTCCGTAGGCATGTTGCCCTGGCGAAAAAGCGTGAACGCCAGCGCCAGCTTGACCCGTCGACGAAAGGATTTTTGGTTGGGCAACATCTTTTCCCCCTCCGAACAAGCCAGGGTTACGAAGCAGGCAAAATTCTGCCGCGGCATTCGCCAAAACCGATACGGCGGAAGCCTTCGCGTTCGCAGTAACCACGCAAAATCACTTCGTCGCCGTCTTCCAAAAAGCGGCGGACTTCGCCGTTTGGCAGAGTTATTGGCTGAGCGCCGCGTTCGGTCAATTCAATCAAACTCCCCTGGCTGTCTTTGGTCGCGCCGGAAACCGTACCGCTGGCCAGCAAATCGCCCGAACGCAAGTTGCAGCCGTTGCTGCTGTGATGCGCCAGCATTTGCGCGAATGTCCAATACAGGTCTTTGGTGTTGTTGCTGCTTAACCGAAACGGAGCCAGGTTTTGTCGGTGCATCTGCTCGGTCAAAATCAAAACTTCCAGCTTGATATCGAAGCCGCCGCGTTCGCGGTTTTCGGCTGAATCGAGATAAGCGAGCGGCTGTGGATCGCCGTCTTCGCGCTGGAACGCTGGAACTCGAAACGGCTCCAGAGCTTCCGTGGTCACAATCCACGGAGAAATCGAAGTGGCGAAACTTTTCGACAAAAACGGCCCCAACGGTTGGTACTCCCAACGCTGAATGTCGCGCGCCGACCAGTCGTTGACCAAACACAACCCGAAGATGTGATTTTCAGCTTCGGAGATTGAAATCGGTTTGCCTTGTTCGTTGCCATTTCCGACGAAAAAGCCGACTTCCAATTCGTAATCCAAGACCTTACTTGGCCCAAAGTTGGGCGCTGTAGCACCGTCCGGCATCGTTTGGCCTGATGGGCGGCGAATCTCAGAACCGCTGACGACGATTGACGAAGCGCGCCCGTGGTAGCCAATCGGAATCCATTTGTAATTCGGCATCAACGGCTGATCCGGGCGAAACATCTTGCCGATGTTTGTCGCGTGATAAACCGAAGCGTAAAAATCCGTGTAATCGCCGATGGTGTGCGCAATGAGCATTTCGACTTCTTCCATCGGAACCAAACAACTTTCGACAATGTGGCGGTCATCGCTCTGGTTGTCGGCGCGCAGCAATCGGCTGACGCGGCGGCGCAGCTCTGATACCTCGCCCGGATCGAGAATCAACAACGTTTCCAGCGATGCATCTGAGCAAGCATCGGCAACTTCATCGAAAAAATTATCTGCCCACAACTGCTCTTCGATTTCGGACAAATTCAAAATCTGATCGCCAATGGCCACACCGATGCTGGGCAGTTCGTCCTCGTCCGGACGAAGGAACACTCCCAGCGGTAAGTTTTGAATCGGGAAATCCGTGTTCGGATCGTTGGCCGATTCCACCCAGCTTCGCAAATTCGGATCGTGCGTTTCGTTGATGGCCATTTTTACCTCTCAATGTAGCCTAAAATTTCTCGCGCGGTTTCGT
>JAEUQP010000619.1 GCA_016789645.1 Acidobacteriota bacterium
GAAGTCAAAATCATGACCCTCGATCCCGGTCACTTTCATGCCGGGTTGGTGCAGAAAGAAATGTACCCCGACGTGTCGCCGCGCGTTCACGTTTACGCGCCGTTGGGGTTCGATTTGTACGAACACCTGAAACGCATCGCCAATTTCAACAATCGCAAAGACAGTCCGACCCGTTGGGAAATGGAAATTCACGCGGGCGGCGATCCGTTGCAACGCATGCTGGCCGAACGGCCCGGCAATGTGGTGACGATGGCTGGCCGCAATCAAGGCAAAATTGACCGCATCAAGGCTTCGGTCGAAGGCGGATTGAATGTGTTGGTGGACAAACCCTGGATCATCAACGCGGCGGATTTTCCAAAACTGGAAGCGACGTTCAAGGCTGCGGAAAGCAAAAAGCTGATTGCTTACGACATCATGACCGAGCGGTCGGAAATTACGACCATCCTGCAAAAAGAGTTGATTCACGCGCCGGAAGTGTTTGGCCAGATGCAAAAAGGTTCGGAAAGCGATCCGGCGGTTTACATCGAAAGCATTCATCACATTCTGAAAGTCGTGGCGGGTGCGCCGAACATTCGTCCGGCGTGGTTTTTCGATGTCAAACAGCAGGGCGAAGGCGTGGCCGATGTCGGCACGCACTTGGTTGACTTGGTGCAGTGGATGCTCTTCCCCGAACAGGTGATTGATTACAAGAAAGACGTCAACGTGCTTTCGGGCAAACGCTGGCCGACGGTGATGTCGCTGCCCGAATTTTCGCGCGTAACGAACGAAAAAGCCTTTCCCGATTACCTGTCCGCCAGCGTCAAAGACGGCAAGCTGGATTATTACTGCAACGGCGCAATGACCTATGCCTTGCGCGGCATTCACACCAAACTGGATGTGATCTGGAATTACGAAGCTCCGGCGGGCGGTGGCGACACGCACGTTGCGATTTTCAAAGGCACAAAATCCAGCTTGGAAATCCGCCAGGGCAAGGAAGAAAACTGGAAGCCGGAACTGTACGTTGTGCCGAACAGCGCCAGCAGCAAAGCCGAAATTCTGGCTGCGCTGAAAAAGAAGGTCGCCGCGTTGCAATCGAAATACGCTGGCGTCGGCGTCGAAGAACGCGGCAATAGATTGTTAGTGACCATTCCCGATAAATTCCGCGACGGTCACGAGGCCCATTTTGCCGAAGTGATGCGCCGCTTCCTCGGTTACCTGCGCGATCCGAAAACGCTGCCTGCCTGGGAAAATCCGAACATGCTGGCGAAGTATTACACCACAACCAAAGGCCTGGAGATGGGCTACCGCTCGGCGACTGCGTCGAAATAATTTGCGAAAGGAACTCATGTCGAACAATTTTCTACCGCTGACAGAACTGCTTTACAGCTACATTTTGGAAAACTCTCTGCGCGAACCGGACGTGCTGCGCCGGTTGCGCGAAGAAACCCAAGCCACCAATCCACACGCCATCATGGCCATTTCGCCCGTGCAGGGACAGTTCATGATGTTGCTGCTGAAACTGATCGGCGCGAAAAAAACGCTGGAAGTCGGCGTTTTCACCGGTTACAGCTCGCTCTGCACGGCGCTCAGCCTGCCCGCCGACGGACATATTTTCGCCTGCGATGTCAGCGAAGAATGGACTTCGGTTGCGCGGCGCTACTGGGCCGAAGCCGGAGTCGCCGACAAAATCACCTTGAAGCTTGCGCCGGCCAATGAAACTCTGGACGCATTGCTGGCCGCTGGGCACGCAGGCACATTCGATTTCGCGTTCATTGACGCCGACAAATCGAATTACGACGGTTATTACGAACGCGCGCTGCGGCTGCTTCGCAAAGGCGGTTTGCTGGTGTTCGACAACATGCTCTGGTACGGCAAAGTCGCCGACGCCAGCGTGACCGATGCTGACACGGTTGCCTTGCGCGCGCTGAATGCCAAACTGCATCAGGATGAACGAGTGTTTACCAGTTTGATCGGCGTCGGCGACGGCATGCATCTAGCCATCAAACAATGCGATTAACAGGAAAGAAGTAACAAGCTGTATGAATTACAAAAACAACATTCTGGAATTGATCGGCGGAACGCCGCTGGTCAAATTGAACAAACTCAATCGCGGATTGAAGCCGCTGATGTTGGCCAAAATTGAATCGCTCAATCCCGGCGGCAGCGTCAAAGATCGCATTGGGCAGGCGATGATTGATCGCGCCGAACGATTGGGTGAACTCAAACCTGGCGGAACCATCGTCGAAGCCACCAGCGGAAATACCGGCATCGGACTGGCGTTGACCTGCTCGGTGCGCGGCTATCGCTCGATCTTTGTCATGACCGATAAATGCAGTCAGGAAAAAGTTCGTTACCTGAAAGCGCTGGGCGCGGACGTGATTGTCGTGCCGGCGGCGGCCAAAATGGATTCGCCGGATCATTACGTCAACACGGCCAAACGCATTGCGGCGGAGACTCCGAACGCGATTTTGACGAATCAATATGCCAACCCCGCCAACCCGGAAGTGCATTACCACACCACCGGCCCCGAAGTCTGGGAAGACACTGATGGCAAAGTGACGCATTTTGTCGCCGGAATGGGAACCGGCGGCACAATCAGCGGAACCGGTCGGTATCTGAAAGAGAAAAATCCGGCGATCAAAATCATCGGCGCTGATCCGTTTGGTTCGGCGATCAAAGGCTTCAAGGATTCCGGCAAGCTGATGGCAGCGTCGCCGTATTTGGTCGAAGGCATCGGCCAGGAAATCATCCCTGAAAACGTTCAACTGAAATACATAGATGAGATCATCAATGTCACCGACCGCGATTCGTTCAACACGGCGCGACGGTTGGGACGCGAAGAAGGCATTTTTTGCGGCGGTAGTTCGGGAACCATCGCCTGGGCGGCGCTGAAAGCGGCGGAATCGCTGACTGAAAACGACGTGATGGTGTTCATCATCTGCGACACCGGCGAACGGTATCTATCGAAATTCCTGTCGGACGAATGGATGAAGGAAAAACGATTGCTCGGCGACGAACGCATGACGGTGGGGTTGCTGAACGATTTGAAATTGAACACCGGCAGATTGCGGCTGGTTTCGGTTTCGCCGTCGGGCAAAGTCGGCGAGGCGCTGGATTTGATGAACAACCATGGGTTGTCGCAACTGCCGATTATCGAAGAAGGCAAATCCGTCGGCAGCGTTCGGGAAACGCGCATCGTCACGCAATTACTGGACAACCGCGAACTGATCGAAGCGCCAGTGACGGAAGTGATGGAAGCTTCGTTTCCAGTGGTTGCCGAAACCGTCGAAGTGCAACGGGCCAAACAGTATTTGAAAGAATCTCCGGCGATTCTGGTCGAAGAATACGGGCGCATCGTCGGCATCATCACACGACACGACGTGCTGGACATCGAAGCCTGAAGAACCGATCAACCACCTACCAAAAAAGGCCGGACGTTATGTCCGGCCTTTTTTTGCTTACACGCTTTTGTTTCGGAACAGCAATGCGCTCCACAACATGTCTCGCCTGACCTTGGAAGTAGCAATCAGGATAACCGCCGCCAGCAAATACAACCCGCTGAAAATGTACCGGATGGATTCCTGCGGGAAGAAAAACTGCGCGATGAACAGCGTCATCAACAACATGGCTTCCCAAAGGGCAAAGCGGAAATCGGAAATGACAATGGCCGCAAATAACGATTGCGCCGAAGTCAGCAGCAATTCTTCTTTTTGCCGATGATCCAGTTCCATTCCCACCATCGTGCCCGCCGAAATGGCGTACACCAGCGGAATGGCGCCCACCAGCAACGTCCATTGATTGATCTTCGATGAAATCAGCGCGCCAATGCCGGTCGAACCTTTGCCTTTCAACGCAAAAATGATGGCGATGGCACCTTCCGGCGATTCCGATGCCAGCGGAGCCAGCCATTGCACCAGCAAAAATTTGTCTATGCCATATTGCCCGCCAGTAGAAACCAAACCTTCGGCAAACGGTTCCGCCGACAACCAGATGGCGTATCCGGCAAAGGCGAACATCAGCAACACCACCGTTCGTCGTGCGCCATTGCCGAGCCTTTGATCCAGGTATCCGGCGACGCCTTCCAAATCTTCGTCATGCTTTTCGCCGCGCGCCGCTCGAGCGGCGTAATACAGGAACATGGCTAAAAACAGCGCGCAATCCATCAGTGACAGCGTGCCTTTCAGCGGCAACACCAGCGAATACACCGTCGCCAACAACAACAAGCTGAGTTCCAGACTTTGGGATTTGTCCAGTTCGATCTCTTTCTGTTTGTGTTTGAAGTAATACACGATGGCGACCAGCGACCAACCTATGCCGATGATGACGCGATTGGCTCCGGTCATGTTGGCCACGGCGTAAGCCTTGTATTCGGGTTTTGTGCCCGCTTCCCAGGCGAAATGCAGGTCCACCGCGTATTCCGGCAACACGCTGATCAACGCCAGCGCAATCAAAGCCAGCGAACGCGGAATGTCACGTTCGGCGAGTTCTGCGCCCCAGCTTAAGATGAATGCCGCGCCGACAATCGCCAGCCCGGAAAGAACCGACACCATGCTGGGATTGGTTTGCGCCAGATGATGACCATCTCCGCCCAGCGCCAACACCAGCCAAGGCACAGTCAAAGCGCCCGCAAAAATAAGCCAAATTAGTTGTTTCATGTGAGTCGTAAAATCGGTTTGAAAAAATGGATTGATGAAATTGTTTGTGTCAGTCGGTCATTCGCCAAGCACCTTGATGATCAGCCGTTTGCGCCGCTGGCCGTCGAATTCGGCATAATACACCTGTTGCCAGGTTCCCAAATCCAACCGGCCATTTGTGATCGGCACAATGACTTGATGGTGCATCAGCAGATTTTTCAGATGGGCGTCACCATTGTCTTCGCCGGTTTGGTGGTGCTTGTAATCGGCGCGCGTCGGAGCCAGATGCTCCAACCATTCGTCAATGTCTGCGATCAGACCGTCTTCGGCGTCGTTGACATACACAGCAGCGGTAATGTGCATTGCCGAAACCAACGCCATGCCTTCCTTGATGCCACTGTCGGCCACCGCCTGAGCGACTTCATCCGTGATGTTGATGTACTCGCGACGGTTTTTGGTATGGAAGACGAGATACTTCGTCAGAGATTTCATTCCAAACTGCCTTCCGTAAAATTTTGAGACGAAGATGAGAGGGCGGATTATGTCCGACTGCCGGGCGAAGGGCAAAGCCGGACGGCGGCGTTTGGCCAGTTCCTGCTCGGTGGCTATAATCCGGCTTACTTCAAAATCGGAAACAAGCAAATCAATCGCAGGAGAAGCAATGCCCAAAATCGCTGACATCGAATACACGCCCAATCCCAACGCCGTGAAATTCATTTTGAAAGAACCGGTCACCATCGGTTCGTCGCGCTCGTTCCAAAGCGCCGAAGCTGCGCTGGCTGATCCGCTGGCCGATTCGCTGTTCAAAGTCGGCAACGTCACGTCTGTGTTTTACATGGATCGGTTTGTCACCGTGAACAAGGAAGACGACATCAGTTGGGAAGACATGCTGAAAAAACTGGCCGAACCGATTCGGTCGGCTCCATCGGCGACGGAGGCTGTCGCACAAGCGCCAAGAGCTCCCGCATTCACGCCCGGCGAAGACCCAATCCTCGACAAAATCAATCAGGTGCTGGATGAAAAGATTCGTCCCGGGCTGGCGGGCGATGGCGGCGGACTGGAAATCATCGGTTTCCACGACAAGAAACTGATGATCAGTTATCAGGGCGCGTGCGGCAGTTGCCCCAGCTCCATCGGCGGCACGTTGATGGCCATCGAACACATGCTGAAAGAAGATGTGGATCCCGAAATTGAAGTGATCTCCGTCTGAAACATCAAAAGGCAAACATCAAAAAGCAAAACTGGAGGGTCCGCCGAACTTTTGATTTTTGGTATTTGCCTTTTTACTTTTGATTTCATTTCAGACCGGCAACAACACACTCACCTTCGTTCCTGCGCCTTCCTCGCTTTCGATTTCAATCCGCCCGCCATGCTTTTTGATGATTTCCTGGGTGATCATCATGCCCAATCCCGTCCCGTTCTTTTTGGTGGTGTAAAACGCCTCGAAGATTCGGGTTTTGGTTTCTTCGGACATTCCGGCCCCAAAATCCACCACGCTGACGCCCAACGCCCCATGCTGGCCGTTGAATTCCGCAAACCTGCCAGCGTCAGCAGGAGGCACAAAGAAAGTTTGCAACACGACCCGGCTGTTTTGCGGAGAGGCTTCCACGGCGTTGATCAACAGGTTCAGGAAAACTTTGCGAAGCTGCTGCGAATCGAATTGCCCCGCCTGCAAATTGGCGGTGTATTGGCGAACGATTTCAGTGCGCGTACGATCCAGTTTGTCGCTGGCCAATTCGACCACTTCATCCAGCAATTTGTTCAGATCGGTCGGTTTGCGTTCAGGGTCGCGCGGACGGGTCAGGTAACGCAAATCCGTGACGATGGTGGACAAATGTTCCGCGCCACGTTTCAACCGGGCGACCGATTGTTTCAAATCCTCATCGCCGTCGCCGATCTGCATGCCCAGCAAATCAATGTTCAATTTGACTGCGCCGATCGGGTTGTACAGTTCGTGAGCGACCTGTGCCGTAATTTGCCCAACGGCGCTGAGCGTTCGATTGCGGCGCAATTCTTCGCGCACATGTTCTTCTTCGGTGACATCCACCAACACGACGACCCGCCCGCGAGTTTCGCGATCAATCGTCAACGGCGACACATACACGTCTAACAACCGCGATTCGGCAGGAAATCCCTGGCTTTGGCGAACGACGCGTTTGGTTTTGACCTTGATGCGTTCGCGGTGCGTGGAGTTTTTGTCGGATCGTTGCAGCACGTTTCGGATGAACAACGCGACTTCGGGCAGATGCGCCAACGCTCCGCGATAATCCTGCAACAACAATTCGGACGGCGTCAGATGATACCGTTTGAAAAATGCCTGGTTGACGGTCAGCAATTCTCCGTTTTCGGCCATGACCAGAATGTCGTTGGTCTGGCTGTCGAACACCGAACGCGCAAAATCCTGGGCGTCCTGCGCCGACCGGCTTGCCCGTCTCAATGCCAGAATTTGATTGCGCGTGATGATGAAGACCGCCGCCGCCACAAACACGCCAAAAAAGAACGCCGTCCAGCGCATATTGCTGACTTCGCCGGCGGCAATGCTTTGTTGACTGGCGATGTTTTTCAGAATTTCGGCGCGGTCGCTGATGATCGTATTCCGCAATCGCGTGACGGCTTCGTCCAGCCGGTCGCGCGCCGTGACAAACGTTTCCTGGTTGAAATTCACCGGTCCGGTTGGGGGCGGAGTGGTGACAGCAGCGGGATTCGATCTTCGTTCGTCCAACGTCACCAAAGTTTCGATGGACGCCAAAAAATCCGGCGTGGCGGCTTCGACTTCGCGCCAGGCAATCAATTCGGTCTGGGTGATGGTTTGTTGCCGCGCGCGTTCATCCCAGAGCTTTTTGCAATCGTCCAGCGTCTTGTTGAAACTCTGCTTCGCTTCGGACAGCGACACACCGAACGGAGCCACTTGCACCGGCAAATTGCGCGTCGGGCGAACCAGTTTGGCCTGCGCCACGACATTGATTTCTTCTTCGCGAATCCGCGCCGCCATCGTCAATCGGTTCTGGTAATCCAGCGAAATGTCGCTGGCCAAAATGCTGATGGCTTGCAATTCCGCCACGCTGCGCGTGCCAATCAACCAGATCAGCGTGAGCAAAAACACAAATCCGACCGTCAGCGCCGAAAAGATCAGCACCAATCTCGGTTGATCCGCTTTGAAACTCGAACCGTTCATCTTGATCAGAAATTCACCGAGCCGTTGCCCGCCGGCGATGATGTCGTTGTTTGCATTCGTACAACCGTTCGTCGGCCAGCGTGATGAGTTGGGCGGCGGTGTTGAGTTCCGCCGTCAGATCAGCAATTCCCCAACTGAGGCTGATGCCGCCGATTTCGCCCTCAATGGTTTGCAGGCGACTTTGCAATCGCTGCAACACGTTTTCAATCGCCGCGCCCGATGTTTCAGGGCAAACGGCGACAAATTCGTCTCCGCCATACCGAAACACGCCATCGCTCTGCCGAAAGGACGATTGCAGCGCGCGCGCCACGGCAATCAGAACATTGTCGCCCGCCGGATGCCCTAACCGATCATTCACGGCCTTGAAACCGTCCACATCGAACATCACCAGCGCCAGCTCGCGTCCGTGCCGTCGTGCGCGCAAAAACTCTTCGTTCAATCGCGCGTCAAACGCCGCACGATTCAACAATCCGGTCAACGGATCGTGGCGCGCCAGTTCCAGCAACGCCTTGAATCGTCGGTCGTACCACTGCTGCACAGCTTGGCGAAGCTGTGCATCCAGCGCCGCGTGCAACGCCGATTGCAGCGCGATCAATTCTTCTTTGCTGAATTCTTCAGCCCGGCAACGCAACACGTCTTCGATGGTTTGCCGCAAATCGCCGACCGCCAGCCAGGTCGCTTCCGGGTTGGCGTCACGTTGTTGCTCCAGACAATCGGCGACCAAACGCGACACGCGTTCGCGTTCCTGTTTCAGAATTTGAGCAAATGAAACATTCACAATTGATGGAATCCCACGAAAAACTGACAAATTGGATTTTGCCGGGCGCGGTCATTATAGTCCGACCGCCGCGTTCTGCGGCAACCACACTGATTTTCGGAGGAATTGTTGATGAGCAAACGATACGACGTGGCCGTGATTGGCGCGGGCGTGTTTGGTTCGTGGACGGCTCATTGGCTGCAACGCGCCGGTCTGGGCGTCGCGCTGATTGACGCTTACGGCGCGGCCAACAGCCGTTCCAGTTCGGGCGGAGAATCACGCATCATTCGCATGGGGTACGGCGCGGAAGAAATTTACACGCGCTGGTCGTTTCGTTCGCTGGGATTGTGGCGACAGTTGTTTGACGAAACCGGTAAGCCCGAATTGTTCCAGCCAACCGGCGTGCTGTGGATGGCGCGCGAAAACGATCCGTACACGATTGCCACGTTGCAGACGCTGCGAACGGTCGGCGTTCGCTTTGAAGAGTTGCGGCGCGACGAACTCGAACGCCGGTATCCGCAAATCCAATTTGGCGAAGTCAATTGGGCGATTTACGAACCGGACAGCGGCGCATTGCTGGCGCGGCGAGCCGTGCAAACCGTCGTTGCAGATTTCTCGCGCAAAGGAGGCGACGCCTTTGTTGCCTCCGTATTGCCGCCCAACGGCTTCGACTCGCTTCGTTCGCTGACGACAACAACTGGCGAAGAAATCCTTGCCGACCGATTTGTCTTCGCTTGCGGCACGTGGTTGCCGAAACTGTTCCCCGATTTGTTGCACGGAAAAATTCACCCCACGCGGCAGGAAGTTTTCTTTTTCGGCGCGCCCGCCGGAGACAGCCGGTTCGCTTCGCCCCAAATGCCGACGTGGATTGATTTCGGCGCGGAATTTTATGGCTTGCCTGACCTGGAACAACGCGGATTCAAAGTCGCGCTGGATCGGCACGGCGTGGAAATTGATCCCGATGACGCCGAACGCACGATCACGCCTGCGTTGCTGCATGAAGTTCGCCAGTTTTTGGCCGAACGATTTCCGGCGATGAAAAATGCTCCGCTGATTGAATCGCGCGTTTGCCAGTATGAAAACACGTCGAACGGCGATTTCCTGATTGATCGGCATCCGGATTTTGACAATGTCTGGCTGGTTGGTGGAGGTTCCGGACACGGATTCAAACACGGCCCGGCGCTGGGTGAATATGCTGCCGCTCGCATTGTGGAAGACGGCAAAACCGAAGCTCGCTTTTCGCTGGCAACCAAAGAAGCCGCGCGAAACCGGTCAGTATTTTGAGCCTGTTGAATCTCAGAACGGAATGGAATCGTCGAGTTCTTCTTCGTCGCTCGACGTGGAATTTCCGGTTTGGACATTGGGTTCATTTGGCTGACTGACGCTGCCGGCTTCAAAGGGCACGACTTTGATTTCGCCTCGTTCGCGCAACAGCAGTTCGACCTTGCGTTCGGCGTCCTGAAGTTGCGACTGACAACGACGTGCCAAGGCTACGCCGTCTTCAAACAACTCCAACGCACGCTCCAGCGGCAATTCGCCGGATTCCAGTTGCGCGACGATTTGCTCCAGCGAGGAGAGCGAGGTTTCAAAACTTGGTTCTTTATCTTTTGTCTTGGCCATAAGATTTGAAGCTTTACCCATCAGATTTTTGATTCAGTTACGCGGCAACCAATCTCGCCGTCTTCAAAGCGCAGATTTAGATGTTGCCCTTCATTCACTCCTGTCGCTCGCGCAACCAGTTTGCCCGTATCGTCTTTTACCAACACATACCCGCGCCCCAGCACAGACAGCGGAGACAACATGTTCAATTTGCTGGCCGTCAACGCCAATTGATGATGATGCTGTTCCAGTGAATGACCCAACGCGGCAGTCAGTCGCTGATCCAAATGTTCGACCTTCGTCGTTTTGATCGCCAACGGCGCGCGCAAATCGGTCGCTGCCAAACGGGTTTGCGTTTCGTGCAGCCGCTGCCGCGTTT